>JBGPOI010000186.1:0-8662 GCA_041487975.1 Binatia bacterium
AAACTTTGACGCTCGCACCCCGGCCGTGACCTATAACAGCACCAATAACGAATACCTGGTCGTGTGGAGCGGAGACGACGACACTCTTCCTCTCATGGACAACGAGTTTGAAATCTTCGGCCAGCGGCTTGATGCCGCGACCGGCGCAGAAGTAGGCACCAACGACTTCCGCCTCAGCCATATGGGACCCGATGGCAACCCGAACTTTGGCGCCTTCAACCCGGTCGTGGCCTACAACGGTACGAACAACGAGTACCTGGTCGTGTGGGAGGGAGATGACAACACTCTTCCTCTCGTGGACAACGAGTTTGAAATCTTCGGTCAACGGCTTGATGGAGTGACAGGCGCAGAAGTAGGCACCACCGGCTTCCGCCTCAGCGACATGGGACCTGACGGAAACGTGAATTTCGCAGCCCACAACCCGGCCGTGGTCTACAACAGCACCAACAACGAGTACCTGGTGGTGTGGGAAGGGGACGACGGTACTCCCCCGCTGGTGGACAACGAGTTTGAAATCTTCGGCCAACGCCTCAATGCCGCGACCGGCGCCGAGGTGGGCACCAACGATTTCCGTATTAGCGACATGGGGCCCGACGGGACTTCCAAATACAATGCGCACACCCCAGCGGTGGCCTACAACAGCACCAACAACGAGTACCTGGTGGTGTGGAGTGGGGACGACAACACTGCCCCGCTGGTGGACGGAGAGCTAGAAATCTTCGGCCAGCGCCTCAATGCCGCGACCGGCGCCGAGGTGGGCACCAACGATTTCCGCATCAGCCACATGGGACCCGATGGGAATTCTAACTTCGACGCCTTCAACCCAGCCGTGGCCTACAACAGCACCAACAACGAGTACCTGGTCGTGTGGGAAGGGGACGACAACACTCCCCCACTCGTGGATCAAGAAACGGAAATCTTCGGCCAGCGCCTCAATGCCGCGACCGGCGCACAAATCGGCGAGAACCACATTCGCCTCAGCGACATGGGACCGGATGGGGACCCCAACTTCGTCGCTCGCGCGCCGGCCGTGGCTTACAACAGCACCAACAATGAGTCACTCGTGGTGTGGCGAGGGGACGACAATACCCCTCCGCTGGTGGACAACGAGTTTGAAGTCTATGGTCAGCGATTCACCACGGTAACGATTCCCTTAGTAGCGGCGGTTCTGCCGAGCAGTCGGTCGGTACAAGTGGGAACTCCGGCCACCGCCCTGGCTACGATTATCAATGCTGGTCCCGCGCAGGCCAACAATGTCGGGATTGCTTTGCCTACTCTTCTCCCGCTGAGCTTTATCTACCAAACCACCGATGCCACGGGGGTGATCATTGGCGATCCCAATACTCCGGTCAATATTGCTCCTGGAGGGGTGCAGAACTTCGTACTCGTCCTGACACCCTCCGGAGCGTTCACCTCTACCGATATGGTATTCAATTTTATCGGCAGCAACACCCTGCCAGTCACAACAATCCTAGGAGTGAACACGCTGTTATTCTCAGCGTCGGACACCGCAGTTCCAGACGTCGTCGCACTAGCAGCCACGCTCAATGGCGACGGTATTGTCAACATTCCCGGGGCAAGCGGGACAGGGGTGTTTGCGGTGGCGACGGTGAACGTGGGGATAGGAGGCCCGATCACAGCCACGGCAAACACAGGGGGAGTCAGTCTGCCGGTTACTCTCTCAATGTGCCAGACGGATCCCCTGACCGGATGTTGTTTAGCTGGGTGTATCGTTCCCACTACGACGAGCATCCCTACAACGATCGATGCGAATGCAACGCCCTCGTTTGGCATCTTCGTACAAGGCACGGGAACCGTTCCTTTTGACCCGGCGGTCAATCGGATCTTTGTCTCCTTCGCGGATACGGGAGGTGGAGCGGTCCGCGGCTCCACGAGTGTGGCGGTGCGGACAACACCGTAAGCGCCCGAAAAGCCGGAAGGGCGCCACGAGCAATCACCGCTGCGACAATACCACGCGGAGCCCGTTCAGCAAACGGCGATTCTCCTGCCGCGTCCGCACGGCCACGCGGAAAAACCGCTCTCCCAGCCCGGGGAAGTCCGCGCAGGTCCGAATCAAGAGGTCCTCCCTGGCCAGAGCTTGCCTCAAACTGGAAGCGTTCAGTGCACTAGCAGTGATTCGCACCAGGAGAAAATTCGCCCGTGAAGGAAAAGGCTGGAGTCCCTTTAGCCCGGCCAATTGCTCGGCCAACCAGGCGCGCTCCTGCACCATAAACGTTCGGCTGCGCCGGACAAATCGCTGATCCCGCACGCAGGCGAAAGCGACTTCTTGGGCCACGGTATTCACTGACCAAGGCTCCAGCCACGCTCGTAGACGCGTGACCAACCGCGCCTGCCCGATCAGATAGCCGACGCGCAAGCCAGGCATGGCGAAGAACTTGGTCAGTGAGCGCAGGACGATGACGTGCGGACTACGGGCGGCAAGTTGCTTGAGCGATTCTTCTTCCACCCAATCGACAAAGGCCTCGTCCACTATCAGCCTTGTTCGTACTCGCTGACAGAGACACGCCAGTTCCTCCAACTGGGGGCGAGGAATCAACGCGCCAGTCGGACTATTAGGGTTGGTCAGGACCAGCGCGTCATAACCTTTGGTGAGGGACGAACCGAGCCGCTTCAGGGAAAGGGTAAAAGTCGGTGGCCGCAGAAAAAAGCGCTCGACCCGAGCGCCGCTCAGACAGAATGCGGCCGCGTGCTCGCTGAAGAGCGGCGCGATCAACAGAACTCGCCGGGCAGCCAAAGCGCGGGCCAGGAGAAAAATCAATTGTGTCGAACCGTTGCCGACCAGGACCGTGCGCGAGTTGAGATCATGATACGCGGCGAGCGCGGTACTGAGGCTTTCCGCGTAAGGCTCGGGATAATGCACCAGCTGCGGCAGAGCCCGGCGATATGCGCGGGTAGCGGCAGGAGGCCAGCCCAACGGGTTGATACTGGCGCTGAAGTCGAGCACCCGCTCGGGCGGCACGCCTCGGGCACGGGCAAAAGCATAGATGTTGCCGCCGTGACCAAATTGCGGGTTGCGAAAAACCGAGTCCGGAGTCAAGAGTCGAGATTTTTCATTGGACATTCTTTATCCCATGATCTGTATGCCGCAGGCCGCAATCACGAGGGCTGCCAGCGTCAGCACGCTGGCGGCATCGAGGAGGACGAGGCTGCGGGGGATATCGGCAGAGTCGAGCACCTGTCGCGCTTCTCCTAACGTCGGCTTCTCGACGACTGCGCCGAAATAACGGCTGGGCCCGCCTAAACGTACCCCCAATGCCCCAGCCAAGGCGGCTTCGGGATAGCCGGCGTTGGGGCTGGCGTGCTTCCTCCCGTCCCGCCAAGTCATGCGCCAGGCTGCTGCTCCATCATAGGCAAGGCCGCAGCAGCCGAGCGTCCATGCGGCACCAATCAGAAACAGCGCGGTGAGTCGAGCAGGCAGCAGATTGACAAGATCATCCAATCGCGCCGCCGCCTTCCCGAAATATTCATGGCGTTCCGTGTGGTAACCAAGCAGCGAATCCAAGGTGTTCACCGCCTTGTAGGCCAACGCCAGCGGCACACCGCCGAGGGCAAGATACAAGAGCGGCGCGATCACTCCGTCAGAGCTGTTCTCGGCCACCGATTCGAGCGTGCCACGGACAATCTCCGCCTCGGGCAAATCCGCGGTTTCACGGCTGACGATCCGCGCCAGCATGGCGCGCGCTCCGTTCAAGTCTCCGACACATAGCAGGTGAAAAACCGCGTAGGCATGCTCCTTGAGGCTGCGACGGGCAAGGCAAAGTGACCCGAGGAGGATGGCCGCAACTTGTTCCAACCACCACGACAGAACACCAAGAACTTGAAGCAAGAAGACAGCTAACGTGTAGGTCACAATGACGATCCCAATGGTCAGGCCCAGCCCAAAGAGGAAATCTTGCCCTGACGACGATGACCCCTGACGGAGCCATTGCTCACCTTTTTCGATCGCCTTGCCAATGAGCCGGACCGGATGCGGTAGCCAAGAGGGATCACCAAGCAGGGCATCAACGATCATCGCAAGGATCAGCAAGGCCACACGTTCCATTTGCCCAATATCTCCAGGCCAGCGGCCTGGGCCACCAAAGGATTCTACCGCCCTGGAAATGGTGGCGCGGCCGGCTCGACTGCGCCTGCCCGTTGCAACCCCTCCGAGGTCGCCTCGTACACGACCCGGCCCAACAGCTCACCAAGTCGCGTGTGTTTCCCGCAGTAGCGATACGCCGGTTCGCCAGGAGGACAAGCGATAGCCACACAATCAGTACCGGTGCCAGTCGCAAGGGCATCAGACACAGTACTCTTCACCCCAGCGGTAGAGAGCGCTCGCACCTTGGCTTCGGTTGTGATTGCTACCGCTTCGACGAGTGCCGCAGGCGGTAGCGGACGATTGACTACAACGATGAGGTTGATCGTGCCCGGGCTTTCTTCGTAGGTCGCTGGATCGCCTACGGCCAAGGCATTGCTCACACCGACAGTGGCAAAGCATTCGAGGGTGAGCGAGTCATGTCGGGCAAGGCGGCGAACCATGCGTTCCATCTTGACCCCAGTCATCAAACCCACGACTGGGGTGCGGAGATCGAAGCGCCGTGCCAGATCCTGGAGGAAGCCTCCCGGCTCTTGTGCCGGGTACTCGTCTGTCCGCACCTGGTGATTGATGATCGTCTGCGCCTCTCCCAGACCGCCAGCCAACGGCGCCCAACTCAGCACGCGGTAAGGTAGGGGAAGGGCAATGACCAACGTGCGCTCACGTACAGTTGCGGTCCAGGGCAAGGCAGAGTGATGAGGACTGGGGACTGAGTGCTGAGTCACTTTCCTCTACTCCCCTCCCTCACTCATACCTCAGGCCTCACCCCTCAGTCCTTATCTGCCACTCCGGCCTCGGCAAACGTCGCCATCTCGTTGAAGAGCCGCACTGCCGACTCTACTAGTCCCATTCCCAGAGCCGCCCCGGTACCTTCACCTAACCGCATGCCCAGGTTAAGCAGCGGCTGCACTTGCAGGGCCGCGAGCACTCGGCCGTGCCCTTGCTCGGCGGAAAGATGGGCAAATATCAGACAGTCTTTGACGACAGGGTGGAGCGCACACGCCACCCACGCGCCGGCCGTAGCAATGAACCCATCGATAACCACCGGTACACGCCATGCCGCGCCAGCCAGGCAGACGCCGACGATGCCGGCGATCTCATACCCACCCAACTTGGCAAGGACAGCGAGAGGATCGGCTGGATCAGGTCGATTGCAGCTCAGGGCGCTGCGCACAATCTCGACCTTCTTCCGTCTCGTGGTCTCGTCGATGCCGGTACCGGAGCCAGTCAATTCCTCGGGCGCAATGCCGCTGAAGGCCGACAGCAACGCCGTAGCGGCAGTGGAATTGCCGATCCCCATCTCCCCCACGCCCAGCAGTTGAGTGCCATTGCCGATCGCTTCTTTGGCCAGAGAGATGCCGGTTTCCACTGCTTGCCGGGCAGCGTCTCGTGACATCGCCGGTCCTTGCGCAAAGTTAGCCGTCCCACGGCCCACTTTACACTGGATCAGGCCGGGTAGCTGTGGATCAAAGTCAGCGTCCACCCCAAGATCCACCACTCGCACGGGGATGCCGAGCTGGCGGGCCAAGACAGTAATCGCCGCACCACCGCACAAGAAGTTATGGACCATCTGAGCGGTCACTTCTCGCGGATAGGCACTGACCCCTGCTACGCTGACCCCGTGATCCGCGCAGAACACAAACAGGACTTTAACATCGACCCGAGGCCGTTCCTGACCCGTGATCAAGGCACAACGCGCGGCCAGTTCTTCCAGCCGACCCAGGCTGCCTCGCGGTTTGGTCAGTTGGTCCAGGCGAGCTTGCGCCAGGTCAGCAACCCTCAGGTCAAGCGGCTCGATGCGGTCCAGGGTCTGTTCCAACAGGCCCACGCCTTAACCTTTGACCTTCAACGGCAGACCCGCGGTCATGAAGACCACTTCTTTACAGGCTCGCGCAAGGTGTTGGTTCACTGTCCCCAGCAGGTCGCGATACTCCCGCCCCAGAGGGGTGTCCGGCACCAGCCCCAGTCCGACCTCATTGCTAACGGCGAGAAAGTGGAAGGGCAAGAGAGGAATCTCCTCGACCAGTTCGGCGACCTGATTCTCCAGTTCCTCTTGTTGCTTGTTCAGGAGCGCGTTCGATACCCACAACGTCACACAGTCGAGCACGACCGCGCCGATGCTGCCGTCCATTTCCTTGAGTTGCCACACCACTGCGAGCGGTTCTTCAATCGTTTCCCAACGCCGGCTGCGCCGCCGGGCGCGGTGGCGGGCAATGCGTTTCCGCATCTCCTCATCTTTCCCCTCAGCAGTCGCTAAGTAGACGAGCCTCCCTTCCCATTCCTGCGCCCGTTGCAGCGCGTATGCGCTCTTGCCGGAACGCGCGCCGCCGAGCACCAGTACGCTCTCTTTGGCAGGCTGTGTCCGTGGCATACAAGCTCCCTTCGAATGAAGAGTGATGAATTATAAGCGAGGAGTAAAGAGCCACAGGCTTCCAGCGCTCCCCTGTTCACTCTTCATTTTTCACTCTTCACTGATTCTCATGCCCAGGCGCGGCGCCGGTTGCTGCGGCTCCGTGGCCCGAAGTGCCGCATCGCGCCACTGGCGACCCGCGCGGTGCGGGACGCGACGGGCTGCTGGGAGAAGCGGCGCACGGTCTCGGCTCCGGGCTCGAAGCCCACGACTAAACGGCGCGGAATGGTAACGCCGATAAGACGCTCGATCTCGTGCATAAAGCCGAGTTCTTCGGATGACACTAGAGAGATCGCGTCGCCGGTGGCTTCAGCGCGAGCAGTGCGGCCGATCCGATGGATATAATCCTCAGGGACGTTGGGCACGTCGAAGTTCACCACGTGAGAGATGCCTTCGACATCAAGGCCGCGGGCAGCAACATCGGTCGCCACCAGAACATCGACCCGGCCGTTACGAAACCCGCTGAGCGCCTGCGTGCGTGCACTTTGGCTTTTGTCGCCATGTAACGCCTCCACCCGGCGACCAATCTGGGCGAGATGCCGGGCGAGACGCTCGGCTCGCACTTTGGTGCGGGTGAACACCAGCACGTGTTTCATACCGCCGTTTTTCAGCAAGTGACAGAGCAAATCGCGTTTCTGGTCCGGCTCCACTGGATAGATCACCTGGCGGACGGTACTCACCGGCGTGGCGCGGCGACCAACCTCGATGACCTCCGGTGCTTTAAGCGTCTGATGAGCCAGAATCTCAATCTCCTGCGGCATGGTCGCCGCGAACAACAGCGTCTGGCGCGCCGCCGGTAAGGCCCGTAGGATGCGCCGCACATCGGGAAGAAAGCCCATATCGAGCATGCGGTCAGCCTCGTCGAGCACCAGGACTTCGAGGGCCGAAAAGTTCAGGTTGCCGCGCTCCAGGTGGTCAAGCAGACGGCCCGGGGTGGCAATCAACAGGTCCACGCCCTGGCGCAACCGGTCCTCTTGCGGCCCCAGACCAACGCCCCCGAAGACCACGGTCGAGCGCACGGACAGGTATTTTCCATAGGTCCGGGCGCTTTCGCCGATCTGTGCAGCCAACTCACGGGTTGGGGTCAGCACCAGAGCACGCAGGCGGCCCCGCTTCCCCTGGGCGAGCCGTTGGAGGATGGGCAGTAAAAATCCCGCGGTCTTACCAGTTCCGGTCTGCGCGCAGCCGAGCACGTCAGCGCCACGCAGGGCGACCGGAATCGCCTGGGCTTGAATAGGGGTGGGAGTATCATACTCCGCGTCTTGTACGGCGTGGAGCAGTTCGGGCATGAGCCCGAGGTCAGCAAATGTCGTCAAACAATCGTCTCCTCATCCGTGAAGCCCAGATACACGAATTGGGTGTGCACGAGGGCCGAGGCCCGGACGTGCGGGGTTATGAAAAGAACCAGGGAAACGTGGGACTCGGGTCTGGGCAACCAGAGGGCCCGCTTCTGAGCGGGGCTTCTTGCGGGGGAAAAAGAGGCCTGCTCGCGGTTCGTTATTTATGTTGTTGTCTATACTAGCTGAACACAAGGGGAGAATACTAGAGGCAAAGATGAAAAGTGGGTGAAATAAATCTGACAACGTGCTTGCACGCCTCCGGCGAATCCAGTAAGCGCAGAGCATGGCGCGCAAGCACACGGCAGAAAAAGACCCCAAACAAGCCCTGCGGGAAGAGTCGATCCTGCAAGCCGCGGCCGCTTGCTTCGGCGAACAGGGCTACCGGGCCACTACCCTGGAGACCATTGCCGAGCGACTCGGTATCTCACGGGTGACCCTGTACCGTTACTGCCCGAGCAAGGAAGAACTGTTGATCCGCGTGTTCGAGCGTTCCATCGCGATTTTTCAGCGTGGCGTGCAGCAGATCTGCGCCCAAGACGTGCCCGCGCAAGAAAAGCTGCGGCAAATTATCCGCCACCAAATCCGCTTGATGGCGGACCACCGCAATTTCCTCTCGGTTTTCTTCAGCGAAGAAGGGAACCTGCCCCCTGAGATGGCCCGGCGCGCCCGGACCGAACGGCGGGAGTATGACGAGTTAATCGAAGGCGTGATCCGCGAAGGCATCGCAGCGGGGCAGCTGGCGCCGCTTCCTCCCAAACTCCTCAACTTCGCCTTGCTCGGCATGTGCAACTGGCTCTATCAGTGGTATCAGCC
>JBGPOI010000187.1:0-8621 GCA_041487975.1 Binatia bacterium
GGTCCGAGGACGGACGAGCTTTTATCCTCGATCGTACCCTGGATGGAGTGCCGCCCTTTTTTCATCTCACTGAACGGGGGGACCAGCCGCACCCCAAGCCCATTCTCGTAGACGGGCAAGAATACTGGGGCAGCGGCTGGAACTGGGTCCAGGCGGTCGCCGCTGCCGAGCTCGCCCTCGCCCCGGAGAGAAAGCGAGGTGGCCGATGAGCTTCTTGCACGATGTCCTGAAGATCGTGTTCGGGCCGCCAGCGAAGAGGCGCCCAGTGCCAGCACGACCACTGCCGTCCGTGCCGGTGACAGACAACGGCACGGGCCATAGCGAGACACGGCGACCTTCACAGCCACGGCAGACCAAACCTAAGCCACAACCCGAAGGTCTGACTATGCACCAGTTCCAGGATGCCCTTGGGCTGGCGAGCAAACTGGTCGTGGTGCGGTCGTCGCTCCCGATCTTGTCCCATTGTTTACTAGGGAATGGCAAACTCACGGTCACCGACCTCGATAACTACTTGACCATTGATCTCCCAGACTTGGTCATTGCGCCGGTCTGCGTACCGGTGGCATTGCTGCAGAAGGCACTGCGTTTTGTCACTGATCCGGTGCGCTTCGAGCAGCGTGGCGTCAATGTGATACTCAACGACACCTTCACCTTGCCTGGTATGGATCCCAAAGAGTTCCCGGCCTCACCAGCACGAGCGGCTCGGGAGCAAATCGGTGAGACGTTTCTGGTGCCGGAGCGGTGGAAAGATCTACTGCCTGCCGTGAGCCTGGATGAGACTCGCATCAACCTCGCTGGTGTCTACATTGATCTCGCTGCGGGCTACTGCGTGAGCAGTGACGGCCATCGGTTGCATGCGCTGCGGATTCCTGCGCGAGCAGTGGCTGCCCAGGGCATCGTGGCGCTGCCGGCGGCGAAGCTCATTGCGCGGTTGCTCGCGAGAGGAGAAGTTACTGGCCGATTGTATACGCAGCGACCTATCCTCAGCAAGGAACAAGAGGATCTGTTAGCAACGGAGATCAGCGACGTGACCTCCGAGACAGTCCGACAGAAACGCGAGGTACTCAAGAAAGAACTGGAACGGCCCACGTACACCTGCTTTCGTGCACCAGGCATCGAACTCTGGACTCGGCTGGTCGAGGGCGAGTTTCCCGACTACCGGCAGGTCCTACAGCGGCCCGCAACGCTTTCTCACGTCACCCTGCCTAAAGCACCACTGATTGCAGCGATCAAGGCTTGTCTGGCCTGCGCGCCCAAAGACTGCTTCGGGGTCTCGCTTGCTCGATTACCGGCCGGCATGCGAGTCCGGCTCGAAGCGACCGACAACGGCAAAGTGGAGCGGCTAGTTGAGTGCTGCGGCTGGAAACCTGGGCGCTATGTCGGCATGAACGCCCGTTACTTGCTGCAGGCTCTGGAGTGTTGGCGTGGCAAAGAAGTGACGCTGTGGATCAAGGATGCGGCGATGGCGGTGCATATGGAAGACGACGACCTCCAGATCGTCATCATGCCAGTGCGGGTGTCAGAGCCGGTGGAGTGTCAGCAAGATGCGAAAGGAAGTGATCCAAACACAGAAACCACAGAGCAACACCGCTCCTAGGTTTTCCAGCTTCTCGTCTCTTATCCTGCCTGAACGATTCCTCCCTCTCCGCAGGAGATCTCATTCTCCTGTCCTCCCATGACAATACCTTCCTTGTTTTCTTCCCCATATTCCCCTTTTTAGTGTTTTCTATTCCTCGATCGCGAGATGAAAGAGAAAAGGCATACCAGCGCTCTGGGCTTCGGCCCAGGGCGTTTTTTTGTGTCTGTTTTTCGCTTTCCTGCTTGTATGCTAGAGCATACCCACTCACTGATCTCCACAAAATCCTGCTTCAGATGCACCCACCAGACCGGACGCCGCTGGGGAGCCAGCCGTGGGAGAAGAATTTCCCTTCACTATCCTTTCTGAACTGCCTCGTGCGGACCCGCCTGCGAGGGGGTGGGGGCTGGAGGGAGCGACCTCCCTGGCTCCCCGATTCGGCGAAATAATGCCCAATAGCCGTTACGCTTCCAGCAGACTTTTCAAGGCATTGAGATCCCGCAGCACCCACTCGGCGTCCTCTGCGAACTTTTCATCCGCCAGGTCTGAGAGGCGAAACAAGGTAAAAATAAGTTCGCTGCCCGTGCCATTTGCAATAACGCGCATCGGAATGTAAACTTCCACCCCTGGCTCTGGAAGCACGTAATGATCTAGGACTCCGAAACTATTGCGCTCTGTGAACCTGACTTTCAGTGGTCCTTGTGGCGTTGCCGCAATCCATTCATCGTTCACGCTTGCTATGGACTTGCTTAAACCTGATGCCCACTTAGGGAAGTTCGTAGGAACCGAAGCGAAGTCGTATACGTCTTGGGGGGCACGGTTGATGCGCACACTGAGAGTTCGCGATTCGAACGTTGCTGCCATCGTCATTTCTCCTGTTGTTGCGTTCGCCTCACGCCGCCACGCTGAGGGGCGCGAACGAAGTCAACGTCCTACTCTAGCGGTATGTCAGGTACGCGCTTCAAGTCTGTCACCTTGTGCGTCCATCACTGACAGCCAGCACTCCCCTCATACTGAATCTCGACCACATAGCCATCAGGATCGGCAAGGTACGCGTGTCGGAACTCCCCTCCTCCACCTCACGATTACCGGAGCAGCATAGCGTAACCTCCCTCAAGCGAAAAGTTGCGATAGATCCGGATTTTGTCGAACGCATCAGAGGTGAGGTCGAGGCCCGGGATACTCAAGCATACCGTAGACGGCATGGGATCACCTTGGAAGGAGTGGTCGAGCGGGTCTGCCAAGCTGTTGGGGTCCGAGCCGAGGAAGTCGCGGGAGGAGGGCGGCGGGCGGGCGTGAGTCGAGCCCGGGCTGGGGTAGCCTATCTGTGGCTCGAATGGTTAGACCACAGTGGCCCAGGCGCAGCCCGTCTCCTAGGCCTGATGCCCCAGACGATCTATGAGGCAAGGCAGCGCGCCGGGGGCAACAGGAGGCGACGTATTGGCAGCAAGTCCTCGAAGTTCAGTCATAACCTGCATAGTCGTGCAACGTCCCCTTCTAGGCAGGACGGCTGGTTGATGCCGCGCCGCCGATGGGCCGGGGGCATTGCCCGCTATCGTCCCTTGAACTCAGGCGGCCGCTTTTCGATAAAGGCCTGGGCGGACTCCCGAAAATCCTCCGTCAGGTGCAACCCCAAGCCGCCGGTGTAATAGGTGCACTCGTCTTCCATGCGGCGGGCGAACCAGCGTGACACGCGTACATTAGCCCGTACGGAAAGGGGCGGGTTGGCCATGATTTCCTCCGCCAATTGCTCTGCCCCCGCGACCACCTCACCCAGGGGGGTGACGCGGTTGACTATGCCGAACTGCGCCGCTTCCTCAGCGGAAAAATACCGACCGGTCAGGGCAATCTCGGTGGCGAAGCGGCCGCCGCCCCAGAACCAGGTGGTGGCCCAGTGCTGTGCCCCGGCGAGGCCGCGTTGCACTTCGCGGATTTGAAATTGCGTCCCCGCGGCCGCGACGATGATATCGGCCGCCATGGCCAGGCCAAAGCCGGCTCCTAACACATAGCCGTGCACCGCTGCAATCACCGGCTTCCAGTTGACCGTCTGGCCCAGGCCGAGCAGTCCCCCCGCCGGTTTGATGCCTCCCGCCGGCCCTCCGAGGCGTTTCATTTCGTCGCGAGGACGGAGTTGGCGCTGTTTAACGTCGGCCCCGGAGCAAAACGCGCGCCCCGCACCTGAGATAATGAGCACATGGAGATCGTTGTCCTGATCAAACTCGCGGTGCGCATGGAGCAGCTCATCGCCCATGGTGTCGTTGTAGGCGTTGAGAATCTGGGGCCGGTTCAGCGTGATATGGGCAATCTTGCCTTTTTTCTCATACAAAATGGTGTCGTAGGACATGTCGCCGTCTCCAGTGGATGACGTTCCTAATCGAAGCTATCCTGGATTCGTCGGCATCATAGTGAGGCCCCTGGAGGGTGTCAACTCAGCCGATCAGGGGGAGGGGGGACGTTCTTGGGGTTCCTAGAGTAACCGTGAAAAAAACGTCGCTAAGCCGCCTGTGCGGCATTGTCAACTTCTTGAGAGGCTTGCGAAGCTGCTGCCAAGTGTGACGTGATCAGAGCAAGGATACCCCGCAAGCCGCCACGAAATATAAGAATCACCGCTTTCCTGTGGAGATCATCAGCCATGCCGTGTGGCTGTACTTTCGGTTCTGCCTGAGCTGCCGCGATGTCGAGGAATTGCTATTGGAACGTAGGGTGACCGTGACCTATGAAGCGATTCGCAAATGGTGCCGCAAGTTCGGCCAGCAGCATGCCAACCAGCTCCGGCGGCGACGGCCTCGGCCCGGTGACAAGTGGTTTATGGATGAGGTATTTCTGACCATCAAAGGCAAGCAGCATTATCTCTGGCGGGCTGTAGATCAAGACGGGAACGTGCTCGATATCTTGGTCCAACGTCGGCGGGATAAACGGGCCGCGAAGAAGTTCCTCCGTAAACTCCTCAAGGGATTAACGTACGTGCCACGCGTCATCATCACCGACAAACTGAAGAGCTACGGAGCAGCTAAGCGAGAGATTCTCCCGCGAGTAGAACATCGCCAGCACCGGTATCTCAATAATCGTGCAGAGAACTCGCACCAGCCCACTCGTCAGCGCGAGCGGCGCATGCAACGGTTTAAGTCCCCGGGCCACGCTCAGCGTTTCCTCTCCGCCTATGGTCCCATCGCCCAGCATTTCCACCCACCCCGACATCGGTTGTCCGCGCCCGCGTATCGTCAGGAGATGCGGAGCAGATTTCAGGTCTGGCAGGAGATCATGACTCCGGCCCTGGCCGCCTAAAGGAAGGAAGAAAGCGGTGAGATTCTCCCCCTCGTCCTGGCATTGCCTCAGTGCAAATAAGTTGACAATCCCTGACTGAGAGCGGACGACCCGTCACTTGGCTGGCGGTAATAGACTGTGAGAACCGGCCAGAGGCGGCGCAAGAATCGTTGCGTAAGGCTGAGCTGCTGATCAAACGTGGCGGCATCCCGCAGGTGAATTGTCTGCCGATGAGCAACGAGTTTAACCTGCACAATCCCTTCCTCTTTGGTAGTCATCCATCATGGAAACCCGCGTTTAACCAACCCGCTGAAGAGCAGATGCGCGTGTATCGCGATCCGAGTTTTCGTCAGGCATTTCGCAAGGAGTTGGAAAACCCGCGCATTTTTTCCGGGAACTGGAACTTGGTGGAAGTGCGAGACGTGCACAACCCCACGCTCAAGTCACTAGAGGGGAAGACCGTGGTGGAGATCGCCCGCGAACGCGGCAAAGATCCATTGGATACCTTCTTTGATGTTGCCTTGGAAGATCAACTGCACACAGAATATGTCATTGCGTTGTTCAACGTGCATGAGGATCACGTAGCAAAATTGATCACCGACCCACGAGGGATGATCGGTCTCTCGGACGGCGGCGCTCACGTGGATATGCACGATAACGCTGGCTATTGCACGTATTTGCTCGGGACCTGGGTGCGAGACAAGCAGATCATGAGCCTGGAGCGGGCAATTCAGCGTGTGACGGCGGAGCCGGTAGCCTTCTTTGGCATTCAGGACCGAGGCGTGCTCGCGGTTGGTAAAGCAACCGATCTTGTCATCTTTGACTATAACACTATTGGGCCGAAGATTAGCCCGATTCGCCATCAAGAGTGGCGGCGCGATCTTCCTGCTGGTGGCCGTCGTCTGGTATGGCCTGCTGATCGCGGAGTGCAGTATAGGATTGTGAATGGGGCCGTCCTGTATGAGCAACAGCGTTACACTGGCGTGCTGCCCGGCCAAGTCTTACGGTCGTAGCCCCACGAAATTGACAACGAGCGCTTTCGAGTCCGGCCGGCGGTGACGCCTAATGCCTAATGAAGAGCGTCAGCGGAAGAGCGTCAGCGGCTGTACGTGGATGAAGCCGCACCGCCGTTAGAGGGACCAGCCGAGCCACTCGCAGACGCCACGCCCCATGACCCACGCGAGGTCGTCACCCTGTAACCATGGGAGGTGTTCGGTAAAGAGGGTGATGCACTCGTAGTAGGTACAAGGCATCCGGGTTAAGTCCGTGCCCCAGAAGGTGCGACGTGGGCCGAAAGCGTCGACCAGGGTGCGGATGTGTGGCTGTACGTCGCGGAAGGGATAGCGCGCCGTCGAGAGAGCGGGCAGCCCTGATGCCTTCACCGCGAGATTCGGATGCTTGGCAAGCGCGCAGACTGCTGGGAGATCGTCGAAGGCTTGAGGACCCTTGCGGTGGATACGGAGCCCGACATGATCGAAGACCAGCTTGAGATTGGGATGTCTCGCTGCAAGGCGATCGAGATGATCGAGCGCCCCTGGCATAAACACCATGATCGGAATGCCTGCCCGTTCAGCCGCTGGCCATATCCAGTCTGCCGTCCCGTCTGTAAGCCAAGGACGATAGTATTGACCGTGGAGCGTCAAACGCAGCCCCAGCATGCCCGGCTGTGTAGTCCAGCCGTCAATCAGCGCGCGACTCGCCGGGTCCTGGAGCGCGAGCCGGCCCATCACCGCAAAGCGGTCGGGGTAGGTGCGGGCGGCCTCTAGTGGTCAGTAAAGCAGGATTCTAAAGAGTTGATAGCTGGTGTAAAACATGGAACATGAGCAAGCCACTACAAGTCAGGCTGACAGCCGAGGATCGCAAAGCCTTGGAAAGCATGGTCCGTGGAGGGATAAATCGAGTCCGAGTGATCAAGCGTGCGCAAATACTCTTGATGGCCGACGTGGATGGGCCGAAGCCACGCACGCAGGGCGAGATTGTAGAAGCCCTGGGAACGAGCGTGACCACGGTCTCGGCCACGGGGCGGCGATACGCGCAGCAGGGATTGGCGGCGGCGCTGGGGGAGAAGCCGCGACCAGGGCGAGAGCCCAAGCTCACGGGAGAAGTGGAAGCCCATCTAGTGGTGCTGGCCTGCTCCGATCCACCCGAAGGGCAGGCACGCTGGACGTTGCGATTGCTGGCCGGTGAACTGGTGCGGTTGGAACACGTTGAGAGCATTTCGCATACGGCAGTGGGCAACGCCCTAAAAAAAACGAAGTGAAACCCTGGCAAGTCAAAGAATGGTGTATCCCCAAAGCAGGAGCCAAGTTTGTGGCCAAGATGGAAGACGTGCTGGATGTCTATGCGCGGCCCTACGATCCACAAACCCCGGTGGTCTGCGTGGATGAGAAGTCCAAGGAGTTGCATGCGGAAGTGCGGGCGTCGATTGTCGCGCACTGCGGACAGGCCCGCAAGCAGGATTCGGAGTATCATCGCGAAGGGACGGCGAATATCTTCCTGTGGGTGGAACCGCTGGTCGGGCGCCGGGGAGTCAAAGTGACGGAGCGGCGGTGCAACGTGGACTTTGCCGAATTGCTGCGTGACCTTGCCGATGCCCTCTATCCGACGGCCAAGACGATCGTGCTGGTGGTCGACAACTTGAATACGCATGGCCCCCACTGTTTGTATCAACGGTTTGCGCCAGCGGAAGCCCGCCGACTGGCCCAACGCTTTGAATGGCATTACACTCCCGAGCATGGGTCGTGGCTCAATATCGCCGAGTGTGAACTCTCCGTGCTGGCGCGCCAGTGCACGAATCGGCGGATTGCCGCCAAACCACTGTTGAGCGATGCCGTGGCGGCGTGGCAGACGACCCGGAATGCCCACTCCACAAAAATCAACTGGCACTTCACCACCAGTGAGTCCCGCATCAAGCTGCGCCATCTGTATCCGCAACCCAGTATTGAGAAATCAAGTTGACTAAGCACTAGCATAATAGCGACGTTACGTTGTCCTATACATAAGGGAAAGATTTGTTGTCGCAACTTTTTGGCAAGAAATTTAGACAAAAATTTCGATGACGCACCCGATTGCTTTATGGTGCTGACGGAGGGAGTTAGTGAAGAAAGCACTTATCACTGGAATTACGGGACAGGATGGATCGTATTTAGCCGAATTTCTCTTGGGAAAAGGCTATGAGGTGCATGGCATCATCCGTCGCGCTTCGACGTTTAATACCGGACGGATCGACCATCTTTACCAGGATCCGCATATCAACGATGTGCGCCTATTTCTTCACTACGGGGATATTGCCGACTCGACGAACCTGATCAAACTGCTGTACCGGCTACAACCGGATGAAATTTACCACTTGGCCGCGCAGAGTCATGTCCGCGTGAGCTTTGACATTCCTGAATATACAGGCGACGTGTCAGCACTGGGCACGATACGGATTCTAGAAGCAATTCGGGAGACAAAACTAAAGACGAAGTTTTATCAGGCGAGCAGCTCCGAAATGTACGGCAAAGTATTAGAGACGCCGCAAAGAGAAACGACCCCCTTTTATCCCCGCAGCCCGTACGCCGTTGCGAAAGTTTACGCCTATTGGGCGACGGTCAACTACAGAGGGAGGTATGGGTTATTTGCGTGCAACGGACTACTATTCAACCATGAATCGCCCCGACGTGGGGAGACCTTCGTCACGCGCAAAATCACCCGTGCCGCGGCGCGTATTAAGGCAGGCCTCCAAGAAAATCTTTTCATGGGCAACCTGGATGCCCGGAGAGACTGGGGTTATGCCAAA
>JBGPOI010000188.1:0-8604 GCA_041487975.1 Binatia bacterium
CAAATCAGGTTTTCGCAGAAACACTTCTGAGTGCAGTAGGCATTTCGGTCTTCAGAACCTGTCGTTCAGCAATACAGCAGGCGTTCAAACGCCCGTTTTTCGCGGGTTTCCAAGGCTTATCCACCCCGTGAACGGTTACTGAAGACCTGTGCAACGCCCTTCTTGTGTCTCACGCCGAACTACCCAAGAAAAAACCTATAGGTCTTCTTATAGATTCCCCAGGCGGCTATGCACAATGCGCATACCGATTTGCGACGATTCTGCGACAACACTGTGGGGGATTCACCGCTATCGTTCCCAGGCTTGCGAAGAGCGCAGCGACCTTGCTGGCACTGGGGGCAGATAGCATCTTGATGGGTCAGCACGCGGAACTCGGTCCGCTGGATGCACAAATTTACGATTCGGAGCGTGAAGATTACATTTCCGCGCTTGATGAAGTCCAATCTTTGGAGCGTTTACACGCCTTTGCCTTAGATGCGGTTGACCGGACAATGCTCCTGATGGTGCCTAAAACAGGAAAGAAAGTCGAGACGCTCTTACCGATGATTCTAAACTTTGTTACGGAGATGATGCGCCCTCTTCTCGAAAAGATCGACACTGTGCATTACACGCAGATGTCGCGTGCGCTTAAGGAGGCGGAAGAGTACGCAGTCCGGTTATTGCAGGTCTATTATCCCCTGAACGAAGCGAGACGGATTGCTCGCCATTTGGTTGAGAATTACCCGGAACATGGGTTCTTCATCGGTGCAGAGGAAGCGCGATCCCTGGGAATCAAGGTGTCTTCCATAACTCCTGAACAACAGGCTACCTTGGATATCATGTATCCACACCTGACCAGTCTCATCGCCATAGGACGTTTGAAGGAGGAACAGTAAATGAAAACCGGGAACTTTAAGAGAGAACAGGAAAGGCCAGTTACGACGGGAACGAGAGACGCAGTTGAAACAGCGATAGACCTCTCGAAAGAGGCAGGGCAGCACTCATGGGAAAGTCTTGCGCGGAGGGTAAAAGGACGATTTGCCCCTTGGGGAACAAGAAAACGCCCTGGATCACCGACTAAGGAAAGTGCATTGGCTGGCTGATTAACAAAAAGATATTTAACGAGCCAGAAGAGAGGGGCGCATCCTAATAGATGCGCCCCCTTTTTTGTGCCCTTAGACTGAATACCGCATTCGTAGAATTTTATTAGAGAAAATGGCCAAATACTATTGACAATGCTTACCCGAGCAAGCATAATATCCTTATGAATCAACTCACTACGGCCCGTCGCACGCAGATTGTCGCGGCTCTTGTTGAGGGAAACTCCATTCGCTTTACCTGCCGTATGACAGGCACTTCAAAGGGTGCGGTCCTGAAGTTCCTCCCTGAGATCGGGGAAGCCTGCCAAGCGTACCAGGACGAGGCGCTACGGAACCTACCCTGTCGCCATATTCAGTGTGATGAAATCTGGTCGTTCTGCTACGCGAAAGAGAAGCACGTACCGGAAGAACTCAAGGGCACCTTTGGCATCGGTGATGTCTGGACCTGGACGGCAATAGATGCGGATACAAAGCTTGTGCCTTGCTGGCATGTCGGGAAGCGTAATGCAGAAGACGCTTATGAGTTCATCAACGATTTAGCCGAGAGACTCACAAAGCGTGTGCAACTCACCACGGATGGACACAAAGCCTACCTGAGTGCCATTGAAGACGCCTTCGCCAATCAAGTTGACTATGCCATGTTGATAAAACTGTACGGGACAACCCCTGAAGGCGAAGTCCGCTACAGCCCTTCTGAGTGCATTGGCGTGCGGACAGAGGTTATCTCCGGCAATCCTGACGAACAGCATATCTCAACTAGTTACGTTGAGCGGCAGAATCTCACCATGCGTATGAGCATGCGCCGCTTCACGAGGCTCACGAATGGTTTCTCAAAGAAGATCGAGAACCACAGGCACGCACTTGCGCTGTATTTTATGTATTACAACTTCGCCAGGATTCACAAAACGCTGAGAGTGACGCCAGCAATGGAAGCGGGTATTGCTAAACACATTTGGACAATCGAAGAGATTTTAGAACTGATGGACTAATGCCCGAGAGAGAAAATTCTCGATTTATCGAATTTCTCTCTCGGGTAGATTTATGCTGCTTTGGTTTTCGCACGAGCATACTCACGATAGTATACAAAAGCTTCCCGCTGTAGTGGGATATAGCGAACATTTTCCGTAATACCAGCAAACCACCGGAGCATGGAATGTGCCCATGTATATCGCGAGATAAACCGAAGCAAAAGACTGTTCTCTAAGAGGGTGTCAAGCAAGGCTTGATAAAACCCCTGAACAATCTTAACAACGGCTGGATCTTGGTATTGCAGTTTTTCATGTATCTGCTTCCAGGTATCTTCTTCAGCCAGATCAAGCTTCTTTCGTCTGGCGTCACGAAACGCCGCAACTAATGACTTGAGCGTCAGGTGTTGAGCACATTGAATAAAGAGATTGCAGGCATGATAAAATTTTTGAAATAACTGATCTTGCTCTTGCAGTTTTCCTTCTGCGACCAGATAAACTAAGTCGTCCCGCACCTTGTAGAGTCTGTATGTTTGTGTCGCTTTGCCCTCTTTTCGATATGGGCCGAAACGAACATACAGGGTAAATCCTGCGGCGATAAGAAAAAGCAACAGCGCGATCCCAAAATCAGCTTGTGTCATTGTCCTCTCTCCTTTTGGGCAGACCGCAATGTATTACCTTTTTTTCTGTGGGCGAGAACTGAGACGTTGCCCAAGAATCATATCCTGATATTTATCTCTCTCTTCGGCCAATCTTTCTATCTCTTTATTTTTTCCTCTAGACGTTGAGCCCAAAGTTTCTCATGTCGGATGAGTAAAACCACGATCCCTATTATCAGGAGGACCGTACCAGGACCATAAGCCGTAAGGGCTGCGCTGATTGCGCCAGTAAATGCGGTCACTAAAGCAGCCGCATAATCAGCCTGCTCCCCCATTGTCTACGTGCTTTTCCCCTGTAGCAAGTAAGCTAGCGACTTGTGCCTATTGCTATAGGCTGCATGTTATCGCACGGAGGGAGGTTAAATGTCAAACGCTTTTTAAACGTGTGAAAAATAAAACATCGCTTTATATTCAAAATGACCCACTATCAACCATCGACGAAATTCGTCAGCAACATGGCGAAAAAAGCGCGCGCCGGCAGTTTCTGTTCGCTCGCTGCCAAACCGTGCTTCGACTGCTCCTGGAGACCGGTCAGCTCCGCCGTCTATATCTGTTTGGTAGCGAGCGACCGCTAAGCCTGCTTCTGGCGATCTTGATTGTTTGGCAGTGATGGCAGCAGGATTTACTATGGCGAACCTCACATCCCCTCACCTTGAGGTATTTCAACACGATACCTGCCGGTTGCTCTACCAGGCTGATGTCTTCTGGGTGACCGAAGCGGTGGCTCAGGAGCACGTAGACGCGAAGCGCAACGGATTCTATTGACCGTGCGTCCACGTTTTTCTCCGTTGGCCGATCACGCGCTAGAACTCGCAGCAGAGGAAATGAGTGCTTTTACCCCCGTAGCCGAGGTTCGGGCTATGCAGCGCGCGTACCTGCCTGTACGACTCTTTAGCAGCTAGGGCCTAGAGTTGTTTCCCTTTGGCTTTGCCAAATAGATCTCCCCTCAGGAGATTTCGTAACAGCTCTTTTTTCTCTCCCCACTCTTTGCTAACCTCCATTTCGTATGAAGACACCGCTGACTGCCTGGCAGCAAGCGCACGGCGCTGTTCTCACCAACGATCGCGGCATTGAACTGCCTGAGCGGTTTTCTGATCCTCGCGAAGAGTATCAGGCCGTGCGTGAGAAAGCCGGTCTCATCGACCTGTCCTTCCGCGCCCAGGTGCGGATGACTGGCGAGGACCGGGTCACCTTCCTGCAGGGCATGGTGTCGAACGATGTCAAAGCCCTGCGACCCGGCGATGGCTGCGCCGCGACGCTCCTGACCGAACAGGGCCGCATCGTCGCCGACCTACGTGTGTATGCGCTGGACACCTGTTTCCTGCTCGACGTAGACGCCCGTATCAAGGAGAAGCTGATCGAGACGCTATCGCGCTTCATCATCGCTGATGACGTAGAGATGGAAGACCTCAGTGAAGTGCAAACGACCCTGGCGTTGCCAGGACCGCTTTCGTCCCAGGTGTTGGCAGCGGCTGGTCTTCCCATCTCTTTGAGCAAAATATTTCAACACGGTGAGGCAACTGTTGCTGGAATTTCAGTCCGCCTCATCCGCGCGAACGACACTGGCGAGGATGGCTATGAAATCCTCGCGCCAAGCGCACACGCCGCAGCTGTGTGGCAAACGCTGCTCCAGGCTGGAGCGCCGCTGGGCCTGCGCCCCGTGGGGTTGGCAGCCCTCAACACGCTACGGATTGAGGCGGGAATTCCGTGGTACGGCATCGATATGGACGAAGGACGAATCGTTCTGGAGGTCGGTCTGGCACAGGCGATCAGTTTCAAAAAAGGTTGTTACCTCGGACAGGAGGTTGTCGAGCGCGCCAGTGCGCGTGGGCACGTCAATCGCAAACTCATTGGTCTACTCGTGCAAGGCGATATGCTTCCGGCCAGCGGGGATAAACTTTTGCACGACGCGCAAGAGGTCGGCTGGGTAACCAGTGCGACGGTTTCTCCACGCCTGGACCGGCCTATCGCTCTGGGCTATGTTCGGCGCGAGTATCTCGCGCCAGGCACGCAACTCCGCATTGACAGGCACGGGACGCCCGTGATAGCGGAAGTGACTACCTTACCGTTCTTGCGGTGAGGCGCATCTTGTCAACATTTTTATCAGGAGGGACCTATGGCTCAATTGGGAAAACGTTATTTCTGTGAATCCTGTGGCACCGAAGTGCTGTGCAATAAGCCCGGCAATGGCGAGCTGAACTGCTGTGATAAGGACATGCAGCTCAAAGAGGCGAAACCGTTGCCGTCGTCGGATTAAGAGCCCGGAGGGGCGCAGCTTCGGCCTGGTTTTTCTTCCATTGGCCCTGCACCCCTCCCCTTCTCGCCCTTAACCCACAGCCGAGGCTCTTGTGCCCTCAGGCCTTTCCACGTCTTTTCCACTCACTCCCACCGCTGACCTTCTCCTCCACGGCGGGCGCGTCCTCACTCTCGATCCAGCCCGTCCGTTTGCTGAAGCAGTGGCGATTTCCGCCGGGCACATCTCGGCGGTCGGAGCAGAACGGGAGTTGCACGCTCTCATCTCTCCTCGTACGCAGACTCTCTCTTGTCACGGACGAACCGTTCTTCCCGGCTTCATCGATCCTCATCTGCACCTGTTCGCTTGGGCCAGCCGGTTCTGTGGGACCGACCTGAGTGCCGCCCGCTCTATTCCCGAGATCCAGAAGCTGCTGGCAGAGCACCTACCCCGCGTTTCCCCCGGGGCATGGGTGCGCGGCTACGGTTATGATGAGTTCTTCCTCAGCGAGAAGCGGCACCCGACCAAGCGCGATGTGGATCTCGTCTCGCCAGACTTACCTGTGATCCTCCGCCACCGCACCGGCCATGCCGCGGTCCTGAATAGCACGGCGTTAAGACAGACTGGCATCCATCAGCGTTTCGTTCCGCCGGCAGGAGGAAGCCTCGAGCGCGATCCTCTTACCAGCGAGCCGACAGGAGTGGTGTACGAACTGGAGCAATTTCTGCGGACGGTTGTCCCACCACTGGCCGCCAATGATTTTGCAACGGGCGTCAAGCACGCAAGTATGGAGTTGCTCCGCCACGGCGTGACTTCATTTCACGACGCTAGTGCCGGCAACACGCTCGAAGACTTTACTCTCTTCCGCCGCTTCCGCTCCGACAGCACACTCATTTCCCGCGCAACTGTCATGATTGGCATCGCTGCCCTACCTCAAGTGGTCGAGGCTGGGCTCGCGCCCTTTAGTGGAGACGAATGGGTGCGTCTGGGGAGTATAAAAATCATGCTGCATGAAAGCTGGGGAGAGCCGTATCCACCATCAGACGACCTCGCCGAGATGGTGTGGCAGGCCCATCGGCATGGCTTCCAGGTCGCCTTACACGCGGTAGAAGAGGGACCGGTGTGCACCGCTCTCGCCGCCATCGAGCAGGCGCAGGCACGTTTCCCACGGCTGGATCATCGTCACCGCCTCGAGCACTGTGCCCTGTGCCCGCCACCGTTGCTTGACAAGCTGGCGGAAACCGGCAGCGCAGTAGTGACCCAGCCAGGCTTTCTCCATTTCTATGGCGAGAAATATGTGACCGAAGTCGATCCTGATCTCCATAGCTGGCTCTACCGCAGCAAGAGTCTCCTCGAACGCGGCGTGCCGGTGGCAGGTAGTTCCGACTGCCCCATCTCGCCTCTTGCGCCTTTGCTCGCTATACAGGCAGCAATAACCAGACGGTCGCGCGCCGGCACCCCAGTGAATCAGCAAGAGCGCCTTTCTCTGCTCGAAGCATTGCCACTGTTTACCAGCGCGGGGGCGTGGGTTGGCTTTGAAGAGGCACGAAAAGGCAAGATCATGCCGGGAATGCTGGCCGACCTGGTCGTGCTTGACAGGGATCTGATGGCGGTGCCGGTCGAGGAGATTGGCAGCCTCAAGGTCGCAATGACGATTGTTGGGGGAAAAATCGTGTGGTCGGCAGAGGAGTAACGAGTAATGAAGAATGAGAGATGAGTAATGAGGCGAAGCTCCTCTTTGACGCTTTACGTTTTACATTCTTATGTCTTTTCCCGCCGTTCTCTACGAAAAAGAAGGTCCATTGGCAATCGTGGCGCTCAACCGTCCCCAGATGTTGAACGCCTATAACGTACAGATGCGTGACGACCTGTATCAAGCACTGC
Source organism: Binatia bacterium (assembly GCA_041487975.1). GTDB lineage: Bacteria > Desulfobacterota > Binatia > Bin18 > Bin18 > JACQEL01. The sequence goes on from JBGPOI010000188.1 coordinate 6,821, forward strand.
GAGCGGTGCGCGACGATCCCGAAGTGCGAGTAATGATCCTACGCGGCGAAGGACCGGCCTTTTCCACCGGGGGTGATGTATCGGAGTTCGGCTCGGCGCCGTCGCCAATTGGCGCCCGGGAAATCCGCTGGCGGCGCGACGTGTGGGGCACGTTGCTCAGTCTCCCCCAATCAACTATTGCCGCAGTGCACGGGTACACCGTCGGCGGAGGCATGGAAATGGCGTTGCTGTGCGATCTCTGTATCGCCGCCGACGACACCATGTTCTTCTTGCCTGAGACCGCCTTAGGGATGATTCCCGGAGTCGGCGGCACGCAGACCGCGCCGCGGGCGATTGGCTTGGGTCGGGCTCTGGATATGGTCCTCACCGGCAGGCGGGTAAACGCCCAGGAAGCCGTGCAAATCGGCTTGGCAAATCGGATCGTTCCTCGGCAGACCCTCTTGACGGCCGCCAAAGCTCTGGCATACACACTTGCCCAGCACAACCCACAGGTTGTGGCTCTAGCTAAACGGGCTATTCGCCAGGGGGGAGACCTTAGCTTGGCTGAGGGTCTGGAATTAGAAAGACGACTTTTCTCTCTGCTCTAGCGAAGTCTGGGCAAGAGGGTTAACAAGGGGTTGAAACTCCTTGTCCTCACGTCTTCCTCATGGCTGGCTGATAGCTGATGGCTAAACACTGACGACGACTTAAAGGAGCAACGATGAACACGGCCAATTTCTTGAGCATTCCCAGCATGATGTTTCCCGATCAGGAAATCATCGTCTTCGAAGGCACGCGGCTAACATATGGCGACGCTTTGGACCGGGTGCGACGACTCGCCAGCAGCCTGCGCGACTTGGGCATCAAGTCGGGCGACTGCGTGGCCGTGCTCCAAACCAACTGTAACCAGTTCATCGAAACCTACTACGCCACCGCTACTCTCGGTGCGACTTTCGTCCCTCTCAACTATCGTGCCAAACTGCCGGAATTGGAGTACATGGTCACCGCAGCCAACGTTAAAGCCCTGTTTATCGGCGACCGTTACCTCGACATGGTAAAACAGCTCCAACCCCAGTTCACCAGTGTCCAGCACTACGTGGCAATGGAGAACTCCCAGCCCGATCTACTCGCCTACGAAGACCTCCTTACCCAGGGCTCACCTGACATGGAAGACGCGGAGGTGGATGAAAGCGATGTTTCGATCCTGATGTACACCAGCGGCACCACCTCCTTACCCAAGGGCGTGATGCTCACCTATGGCGACTTCACCAATTATGTGGTCGGCACGGTGGAAATGGCCGATGGCTCGCCGCGTGGTACCTCGCTGCTGTGCGCGCCGCTCTATCACATCGCTGGCACCGCCAACATCATGACCGCGCTGTGGGCCGGTCGCAAAATCGTGGTCTTGCGCCAGTTTGACCCCAAGGAGTGGATGGCGGCGGTCCAGGATGAAAAAGTCACCCACGCCTTCGTCGTGCCGACGATGATGAAACAACTGATCGATCACCCGGAGTTTGCCAGTTTCGATCTGTCGAGCCTGGAAAACCTCTCCTATGGTGGCGCGCCGATGCCGTTTCCGGTGATCCGTCGGGCAATTGAAATGTTTCCCAGAAAGACCGGATTCGTGAACGCGTTCGGCCAGACTGAAACGACCTCGACGCTCACGGTCTTGGGACCGGCGGACCATCGCCTCAACGGGACGCCAGCGGAGGTCGAGCGCAACCTCAAACGTCTGACCTCGGTCGGCCTCCCGCTGCCGGACGTGGAAGTCCGGGTGCTCGACGAAGACAACAAAGAGCTGCCAC
>JBGPOI010000189.1:0-8596 GCA_041487975.1 Binatia bacterium
ACCTGCGGCACCCGCTGGGCTTCCTGCGGCGCCTCGAAATACTTCTCCGGTGTGAAACCAAACCAGCCGGACGTGAGGACGGTGGGAAAACTCTTGATGTAGGTGTTGTAGGCTTGCACCACTTCGTTGTAGCGCCGTCGTTCGGTGGCAATGCGATTCTCCGTGCCGGCGAGTTCATCCGACAGACGAGCAAATTGCTTGTCCGCTTTTAAGTCAGGATAGCGCTCGGAGAGTGCGAGCAAACGCGACAGGGCTGACGACACTTCATTAGCGGCCTCGATCTTGTCGCTGCGCGTGCCCGCACCGATCAGCTTCGAGCGGGCATTAGCGACACTCTCGAAAATTTCCTTTTCATGGGCGGCATACCCTTTGGTGGTCTCCACCAGGTTGGGAATCAAGTCGTTGCGCCGTTGCAGTTGATTTTCCACCTGCGCCCAGGCGGACTGGACCTGCTCCTTCATGGAGACCATGGTGTTGTAGCCGCACCCGCTCAGGCCCAGCGCCAACACGACCGAGAGGAAGACTCCTGACGCCGTTTTTTTAGGAGAGCTGCCGCGACTTTCCTGCCTGTTCTTCCCGTCGATGTCTGCCATTGTGGTTTCCCTGCGCGCGAATCTTCTGATATTTGCGGTAATCATAGCCGGTGGCCATGGCCAGGAGAAGCCGGTCCATGCCGCCGGGCCGTTCACGGCGCAGCACTTGCAGACGCGCGAAGAACTCGCGAAAGTCCTTATTGACCCGCACCCCATTGCTCATGGGACGGAGAAAGAAATCCTTGAGTCTGGTCACCGTGAAGCGCAAGGCGGAAAAGCGTAACTCGTTGGGAAAGGCGTCCCATTCCGGCAGAGATAAGGTCCTGACCTTCTGGTAGCCGTTGAGCAGCGCGGCGAAGCGCTCAAACACATACTCCCCCTCACTGAAACAGAGCGCGTTTACCGCAGTCGCCAGATCGTAAATGAACTTGCCGTAGCACGCGGCTTCAAAGTCGAGCACTCCCACGACTTTTCCCCCGCGAAAGAGTAGATTGTCAGCGAACAGATCCCCGTGAATTATCCCCTTAGGGAGTTTGTCTTCCTGATACTGATGTTGGTGGGCGATCTCGTCATCCAGAGTGTGGATCACGTGTTTGAAATGCCCGGGCACGCGTTCTCTCACCCACTCGTACAATTCGACGATGCGCTCGAAGCTGAAGCGATTTTCGATGGCCTTTTTGTAGCTCTGACCAAGAAGATGGAGCGCGGCCAGCATCTGGCCGGTCTGTTCCAGGTGAGCGATGGTCAACTCAGCTTCCGAGAAAGTCCGGCCGGGCAGCGGAGGGTACACGGAGACCGCTTTGCCCTCATAGTCGTGAAAATAGTGTCCTTTCCGGTCGGCGAGCGGTCGCGGGCAAGGGAAGCGATGGCTGCGCAGGAACAGGAGCAGGTCCAGTTCGTGTCGGGCTTCGGGGGTGCTTTTGACCTCGTCGATCTTGAGGAAGAATTTGCCCTTGCTGGTTTCTAACAAATAGTGAGTATTGACGGAACCCGCGGGCACGCCGGTTGCCTTGGCGAGCTTCCCCAGCGCGTGGCAGGCGGCCATATTCACTAACGTTCCTCGGTCGAGAACTGTGTAGACCGCCATAGGCCTATCTGATCCCCCTGTGTCGCGTCCCCAGGCGGTGGTACGCGCGAGTGAGGACCGTACCTTACCGCTCTGACTAGGGCATTGTCAAGCAGAATTTGAGTGAACGCCCATTCAGTATAATCACGGCGGAGAGAATTCCTTAACTGAATCTAGATTCAGGCTCGAAACGGGAGCAACCGCACCGAAGGGACAGGGAAATTAGTCTGAGACCGCTCTGGGGTCAGATCGTGTAGCACGCTGGCAACCGCTTCCAAGAGAGAAGCCAGATCGATGCCGGCATAGTCGGGGAGAAAGCTGTTTAAGGTCTGGCTGCCACGTTCGAGCAGTTTGCGAGCGCCGTTGTCCTGCGCGAGCGCGAGCTTATGATAGCCAGCGGCAATCTGCACCAGTCCCTGATAGAAGCGCTTCTCTTCACCGACGACGTCGTTCCACGCTTCCTCCCAGAGTTCGTGCGCCTCAAAGAAGTTGCCGTGGTTGAATTCTTCTACGCCTTGGAGGAGGAGCGGAGCGGACATACCCAGTCTCGAACCAGTCAAAAACCAGTCTCAAATCAATCAGGAGTAAGTATCGGGCGAGTTTTGACGTACGGTGACTTGTCTTGGACTTGTCTTGACTCTAGTCTTCTTCCTGGTCGCTATAGCGTTCTTCCTTCCACGGGTTGCCACGATTATGGTAACCGCGTACTTCCCAGAATCCGCGCCGGTTCTCTGCCAGGAATTCGACTGCGCGCACCCACTTCGCGCTTTTCCAGGCGTAAAGCTTGGGCACGACCAAACGCAAGGGCCAGCCATGGTCAGGCTCCAGGTCGTGACTGTCGTGGCGATGGGCGAAGAGCACGTCATTGTCCAAAAGTTGTGCGAGCGAGAGATTGGTGGTGTACCCGCCATCGCAATGAATCATCACGGAGCGGGCCTCGGGTTTCAGGCGAATCAACGAAACCACGTCTTTGGCCATCACGCCTTCCCACACATTGTCGAGGCGTGACCAGGTAGTGACACAATGGAAATCGGCGGTGCGGCGGCTCTGTGGGAGAGTGCGGAACTGCTGATAATTCAATCGCCGGGGTTCTTCGACGAGACCGAAGAGACGGAAGTCCCAAGCCGCCGGGTTAAAGCGCGGCGTCGGACCATAGCTCAGCACCGGCCATTTCTCCACCAGAAATTGTCCGGGAGGAATACGCTCGTTCAGGTCGGCTGTGCGGTTTCGTGTCATGGCTGTCCTCTTAATAGGTTCTGCTTAATAGGTTCTGCCGCCTTTGGCAAGAGATGCGAGAGAGGGACGCTTGAGGTCGTTTGCCCTGCGATGAGCCAACGGTGTATAAGGTGAAACCGTCCTTCGCGCTCCGTCAGCAAAAGAAGAATGAGAAAGAAGGAGGAACTGCCACATGCGGGATGCCGAGCATAAAGTCTTTGATGTCATTGTTGTGGGCGCCGGCAACGCCGCCTTCACCGCGGCTCTGGCCGCACGGTCCGAAGGGGCGCGCGTGCTGGTGTTGGAAAAGGCTTCGCGGAAATTGCGCGGTGGGAACACCCGCTTCACTGGTGGGATATTCCGTTGCACTTATAACGGCCTTGCGGATCTCATCCCTATCGTGCGGGGAAACGACAATCTTGAGACCGTGACGCTCGATCCCTACACCCGCGCGAATTTTCTCAGCGACCTGGAGCGCGTCACCGGTGGGCGAGCTGATCCTGCCTTGAGTGAAGTCCTGGTTGATCGCTCTTATGAAACCGTCCGTTGGCTGGCCGATCTCGGTGTGGTGTGGGAGTTTAACCGCGCGGTCGGCGCCGTCACCCTTGCCGGCACGACTCAAGTGAAACTGCCCTTCGGCGGCGCGTTGCGGGTCAAAGGTGAGGGTGTGGTCCTTTCCCGCACGCTCTTCCGCCTTGCCGAGGAAGCGGATATTTCCATCCTGTACGAAACCCAAGCGCAGCGGATCATTACCGCGCCGGATGGAAGAGTCGCCGGTGTGGAGGTGCGCGGGCCTGAGGGCGCCCGTGTCCTCGACTGCGGTGCGCTGGTATTGGCCAGCGGCGGGTTCCAGGCCAATCCGGAGATGCGCACCGCGTACCTCGGTCCCAACTGGAGCCTCGTCAAGGTGCGCGGCACGCGCTTCAACACTGGCGAGATGACCCGCGCCGCGCTGGCGACTGGCGCGCAGGGCTACGGCGAATGGTCCGGTTGTCACGCCACTCCCATCGACGCTGAGGCGCCAACCTATGGCGATCTGCGCCTCACGGATAAAACAAACAGGTTGTCCTACCCCTTCTCGGTCATGATGAACCTGGATGGAGAACGCTTTGTCGATGAGGGGGAAGATTTCAACCTGTATACCTACGCCAAGATGGGGCGCGAGATTCTGCACCAGCGTAGTTCCACGGTCTTGCAGGTTTTCGACCGCCAGACCATTCCCTTGTTGGAAACGCGCTACAATACCGGCACTCCGGTCGTGGCCGAGTCACTCCCTGAGTTGGCGGACCGCATCGAGGAGCGCTACGCTTCTCTCGGTTTTCGCAAGATGAACTTCCTCAGAACCCTGGACGCCTATAACGCTGCCGTGCAGGAAGGGATGTTCAACCCCAACGCACTGGACGGGAAGCGGACGGTGGGCCTGCGTCCGGAGAAGACCAACTGGGCAACGCGTCTCGATGCGCCGCCGTTCCATGCCTACGCTGCGACGGTGGGCATTACCTTTACCTTCGGGGGGATTCGTATCAACACGGACGCGGCAGTGGTGGATTACCTGGAGCGTCCGCTCCCCGGTTTGTTCGCCACGGGTGAGATGACCGGCGGTTTTTTCTACCTGAATTATCCGGGCGGTGCTGGCTTGATGCGCGGCGCGGTTTTTGGACGGATTGCCGGGACCAACGCGGCGCGATGCGCGCGGGGATAAAGACGGAGATAAATATGTTGCACTCAACCCACGGACCAACACACTTGCGCTCCCTTCTCGCCCGCGGCGGGTTACTGATCGCTCCCGGAGTCTACGATGGGTTGTCAGCGCGCATTGCGGAATCTGCCGGATTCGACGCGCTCTACGTGAGCGGCGGAGCGATTGCCCGTGGCATGGGGTATCCGGACGTCGGGCTCGTCACTCAAACCGAAATGGCGAAACGCCTGGAAGAAATCCGCGCGGTCACCCGTCTCCCCCTTATCGTCGATGCCGACACTGGCTATGGCAATGCCCTCAATGTCATCCGCACAGTACGTGCTTACGAGCGCGCTGGCGCCGCGGCTCTGCACCTCGAAGATCAAGTCGAACCCAAACGCTGCGGTCACTACGAAAGGAAACAGATTGTTGGTGTCCACGAAATGGCGCAGAAAGTTCGCGCGGCGATCGCCGCCCGCGAGAATCCTGCTCTGCTGCTCATTGCCCGGACCGACGCACGCGCGGTGGTGGGGCTGGAAGAAGCCATCGCCCGTGGCAACGCCTATGCTGCGGCTGGAGCGGACGTGATTTTTGTTGAAGCTCCGCAGTCACTGGAGGAGATCGAGCGCATTGCCCGTGAAGTACGCGCGCCCTTGCTCATCAACATGTTCTGGGGAGGCAAGACCCCGCTGGTGCCGCCCGAGCAGCTCGCGGAGTTGGGCTACCGCATCATGATCGTGCCGTCCGACCTACAACGCGCGGCCATCCGTGCCATGCAGCGCGTTGCGCAAGTATTGCGACAGCAGGGCAATACGGCGGCAATTGCGGCTGAATTGGTTTCTTTTGCCGAACGGGAGAGCGTTGTCGGGTTGCCGGAGATTGAGGAATTGCAGAGGCGGTTTCTATAGCGGTAGGGTGCATTTCATGCACCATTTTTATCGGTGCGCACAGCGCACCCTACGAAGACTGAAGTTGGGACTGGTGGATCAACATGCATGCAACCGAGACCTTGTGTCAGACGATCACTCAAACCACCTTCGCTTCTCTTCCCACACAGGTCGTTGAGATTGCCAAGCAGATCATCCTCGATGGGATCGCCGTTGCCGTCGCCGGCTCCGCTGAGGACGGTCCTCGTATCGTTGCCGAGCACGTCAAGAGTCTCGGGGGAACGGAGTCGTCAACTGTCTTGGGGCAGGGCTTTAAGACCTCACCAGTCTCGGCAGCCTATATCAACGGTATCGCCATGCACGTCCTGGACTACGAGCCGATGTGGAGCCCTCCCACCCACGCGACCTCTCCGACCCTGCCGACCGTGCTGGCACTGGCTGAAGTAGAGAATGCGCCAGGATACGAGGTCATTGCCGCTTTTGTCAAAGCCTGCGAAGTGCAGGGCCGTATTCGCCTGGCCTCGCGGCAATACACGCCTGGGAAGCTCACCTATCACCCGCCTGGTGTCGTTGGGGTGATGGGTTCAGCCGTGGCCGCCTCTCATCTCCTCAACCTCAACTTGAATCAGTTGCAAAATACGCTCGGCATCGCCGCGTCGCGGGCTGGCGGCCTCATGGCCAATGTGGGCACGATGACCAAGGCCACGCACTGCGGCTGGGCCGCGGCCGCCGGGCTCGATGCCGCACTGCTGGCCAGACGGCAATTTACCGGGAACACGGAAATCTTCGAAGCGCCTAATGGCTACGTGGATGCTTTCTTCGGTGAAGGCTTTGACTTCCCGGCTCTCCTAGCATTTGCGCGTCCTTACCGCTTGGTAGACCCCGGGTTTGCTATCAAACTGTTTCCCAGCCAGTACGCCACGCATTTCGCTATCACCGCGGCCCTCGAACTACACGGAGCAGTCACGGATCCGAATACGATCAAATCAGTCCAGATTACCACGCCGGTGATGCCTTACGTGGACCGACCACTCCCGCGGACAGGGTTGGAAGGGAAGTTCAGTTTCCAATATACGGTCGCGGCGGCGCTGCTCGATGGCACGGTGACCGTGCGCACGTTTGCCGATGAACGCCGCTTTCGGCCGGACATGGTTGCTTTGCTGCCTGCCATTACATTAGCACAATCTCAAGAGATACCCGGCGAGTTGGAAAAGATGTGGGTTGAGATTGCGGTCGAGCTGCAAGGCGGCCGGCGGGAGACCGCCCGCTGCAACGGGCCGAGGGGTTTTTGGGGGCTTCCGCAACTCGCGCGCGAGGAACACCTGGTGAAGATCCGCGACTGTCTGCGTATGCGTTTGGCCAAAGATCAGACGGAACGTTGCATCGCCCTGGTTGAGGACCTGGACAAATTAGGACCTGATGGTGTACGTGAACTCATCGCTATTGCCGGCTGCGTAATGAGTAACGAGTGGTGAGTAGTTCGAGAAATTTTTCACGTTTTACGCCTTACGTTTTATGTCCTAAAGGAGGATTGTATGGCCCGTTTGCCCTACCTGGACCGTGACCAACTGCCCGAACTCGAACGTGATATTTTCGATAATCTGATCGCTCAGCGTGGCGGGATCGGGAATATCTTCCGGGTCGTGGCGCACAGCCCGCTACTGCTGCGCCGGATGCTGTACTTCAGTGATGGCCTGCGCAACCGCACCAAGCTGGACCCGCGACTGCGGGAACTGGCGATCATGACTGTGGGAAGACTGACAGGCTGTGAATACGAATACGTCCATCACCAGGCCTTCGCGAAGCGGATAGGGGTACGGCCGGAGCAAGTCGAACGGCTGGCGGCATGGGAGACTGACCCAGCCTTCAACGAACAAGAGCGAGCGGTTATTCGCTACGCTACTGAAGTAACCCAGAATGTGCGCGTATCCGACGCAACTTTTGACGCCTTGCGCAAATTTCTTGACGCCGAGCAGATCGTCGAGCTGACGCTCAATACGGGCTTTTATAACATGGTCGTGCGCTTCCTGTTGCCGATGCAAGTGGACCTGGAACCGGACGCGCGGAAGCAGTCGTAGCGCCGCCCGGCGATCAATCGCCGGGCTACAGAACGACGCCCCCTGAAGAAGGCTAGCCGGCTTGAGCCGGCGTTGTCGTGTAGCGCGGCCACTCATGGCCGGGCGTTGTACGGCGCAGTTATACTGCATGCAAATGTAGACTGCGATCAGTCTTGTTTTAGCTGATCGCCGATCGCTGAGAGGTAAAACATGAAAGGTGAGATAGAAACTTCTGGATCACTCATCACTCATCTCAGCCCCGCCCTGCGCAAGGCGGCAAGCTGGCGCTCTAAGACCGCTGGATCTTTGATGGGCACTCTCTGCTTGTGAACCTCCAGCGAGAACTGAGGATTGAGCCGCAGGACTTCCGCCACTTCGGCCCGAGCTTCAGCTTCCCGACCAAGCTCACTGTAGACCGCAGCCAGGGTCAGGTGAGCGCCCAGAATGTTGGGGTAGTGGCTGAGATATTGCTTCAAAGGGGCAATTGCCTCCTCAGGCCGCCCGGCCAAGTCATAAGCAGCGCCGATGTTGATTAAGTGGTAGTCCGCAACATTGGGCTTGCGGCGCAGCGTCTGCTCTGCCATCCCCAGCGCTTCCTCTGGCCTACCGACACGGCTCAGCACCTCAGCCAGACCCGCATAGTCTTCCGCCACATTAGGGCCGAGAGCGATGGCCCGCTCCATCTCGGCAATGGCCTGCTCATACTGCTTTTGCCACAGATAGACAGTGCCCAAAACCCAATGACCCGCGTAGTAGGAGTCATTGAGGGCGACGAGCCGTTGCGCCGCCGCCAAGGCCTGCTCCAACGTCTGGGCATCCGGACTCTGTCTCGACCATCACATCTCCGAGGTTGATGCCGATGCGAAACTCCATCCGGCGATGAGCGGGTAGTTCAGTGTTCTTAGCTTTCAGTTGCTGCTGGATCTCGACCGCACAGCGCACGGCATCGACCACACTGGCGAACTCGGCCAGCACGCTATCGCCGGCTGTGCCCACAATGCGGCCACAGTGCTGGTGGATGAGGGGGTCTATGATCTCACGGCAGGCAGTGAGGGTATGGAGCGTGGCCTCCTCATCTTCGTCCATGAGGCGGCTGTAGCCTTGCACATCGGCGCTGAGGATGGCGGTAAGCTTGCGCTCGACGCCGTGTTGTTGCATGG
>JBGPOI010000190.1:0-8594 GCA_041487975.1 Binatia bacterium
GATTCCCGCCTTCGCGGGAATGACCACCCCGCCGTCGTGCCCGCGTAGGCGGGCACCCAGGAAGATGCACGCCGCGGAATCACGCGCAAGCTTCAGTTAGTTGTGAGTTGCACCGCTCTCCGCCAACATCCTCTGCAAGTCTTCAACACTGATGCTTCCCGGACGCTTACCGGTCCTCGCCATCTGGTTGGCCACTTTCTGCAATAGGCGATTATACGGCGTCGGCACCCCATGCAGCGTGCCCAAGAGCACGATTTCGCCGTTGAGGAAATCTACTTCGATTGCCGGGAGGCCGCGGGTCAGGCTTTGCCAGGTCGAGCCGCCCGCACGAGAATGACCTGCGATGCTAGCAAGTTTAACTTCGCTCTGCACACGTTGGCGCATCTCGTCTTCAGGAACGAAGTCGATGCCCGCGGCGCGGTAGCAAGCGAGCGCCTCTTGGCGCACGGCGCGGGCGAAATCTCCTCCTCGTGCTTCTAGTCCGCAGATAGCTTGCAAGGCATTGAACAGGTTACTCAGCAACTTGGTATATTTCCAACGCATGATGTGGGAATCCGGTCGAGCGCTGAACCCACAAGAAGTGATATCGGCAGTCACCTGCGTAATGAGGGAATCAACCCCGTGCGGATAGCAGCCGGCATCAAGCAGACCGCCGACTGGCGTAGCATGATTGAGCACTACCCCTGGTTCGAGATAGGTAGCCGGCATCCACACCACCATGCCGTAGACCCGGGTAAAACGCCGCGCAGCCATGCGCTCATTGTCTACACCGTTCTGGCAGCAGATGATGGGCACCTCACTCCCACCCGCGCGTTCCAGGTCGCGCAAAGCCAACTCAGTATCCTGCGATTTCATCGTCAGGATCACCACATCGCTATCAGTGAAGGAGAGTTCGAGCGGATGGCCAACTGCGCGAATGGAGAGTTGCAGGGTATCGGTTGGAGTTTTGAGCGTTAACCCCTGCCGCTGAATAGCGGTCAGTTGCTCACCTCGACAGATGAGCACGACTTCCTGACCGACATGGAATAACCTTCCGCCGATGGCTCCACCGATACCACCTGCGCCGTAAATGATGTACCGCATCGAAACCTCCCTTGCCGATCAATACGCGTGCGGATCGTGGACTGCGGACTTACCAAGAGGACGATGGAGGAGGGAACAAAGTGGGCTTCTCGCCCTGGACTTTTAGGAGGGCGGGATGGGAGCCCGCCCCCTCGAGCGTGTGGTTAGGCCGCGTTCTTGGCCACGCTGAAGTTCGGATTGACTTTCTCACCGCTCGCCTGCTTCTGCACGAACTCCCAGTCCAGGATCATGCTCACCGCACCATCCTCATTATAAAACACAATCGGACCATAGGCAGTGAAGGTAAGAATCGTCTCCTCCGCGCACGTGGTCGCGCCATGCTCGGCGCCCAGAGGCTCATAACCGTAATCTCCCGCGCGAGCGATGCCGGCACGATACTCCAGCGCGCCCTTGAGCACATAGAAATCCGCCGCGCCGAAGTGCTTATGAGGGGAGAAGCGGGCACCAGGGTCCATCTTCAGCAATGCACTCCACGTCCCAGTCTCTGCGCTGACACGCAGCAGCTTGTACCAGGTTCCCGGCCCGAGCGGCATCCAGGCGAGACTGCCGGTGCTGACCAGAACATCTTGCGGTTGAGTTTCTGCCATAGCTTCCTCCTTGTTCATTGCTTTATCGTTGAGACGTCCCATGCTCCCCCACGGCGGAGGTTGTAGCGCATTTCTCTAAACAGTGGTAGAGGCGGTTTCTCTAGCGCTCAGCAGTCAGCAAGGCAAAACTCGTCCTTTTGAGCTGAGTGCTGATAGCTAGCCGGGTTAATTGACACTACGGGACCGCTTGCGGGATAATTGTTGGTACAAAGGAGGGCTGAGTATGACAGACGCGCCAATTTTTTCTGCGGACTCGCACACCATGGAACCGGCGGAGCTGTGGGTGCAACGGATTGACCGGGGGCTACGCGACCGGGCACCTCGCGTCATGACCAACTACCAAGACAAGAAAGGCAGTTTCTTTATTGCTGAAGGACTCACACCTTTTCCGGTTGGCGGCGCCTTCGCGGCTGGCAAAGATCCCAAGGATCTCGCGGTGAACCAAAACGTCGGCTATGAGCAGGCGCGACCCAGCGGCTGGGATCCGGTCGAACGCCTCAAGGATCAGGATATCGACGGCGTGGAAGGTGAGGTGCTCTACACCACGCTCGGTATGTTCCTGTTTCATCTCAAAGACCTGGAACTGCAGTGGGCCTGCTTCCGCGCCTATAACGACTGGGTAGCCGAGTTCTCCAACCATGCGCCTCAACGGCTGATCGGTCTTGGCCTGATCTCCACGCAGGACGTCGATGAGGCAGTGCGCGAACTCCAGCGTGTCGCCAAGAAGGGACTGCGTGGGGTGATGATGAACGCTGCTCCTACGGGGGACCTGCCGTACAGCGATCCGCACTTTGACCCGGTCTGGGCCGCGGCGCAGGATCTCAACCTACCAGTCAGCTTGCATATCCTGACAGGCAAAAGGAGCGTGCAATTCGGCAAGGGGCGTGTCGCTTCCACCATGTCGATCATCCATGAGATCCAGTACTCACTGACGGATCTCATCTACAATGGGGTGCTGCATCGCTTCCCTCGCCTCAAACTTGTGTCGGCGGAGAACGACATCGGTTGGATTGCCCACTACCTGTATCGTCTGGATGTGTGTTACGACACTCTGCACTATGTCGATCCCACGCCGATCACCATGAAGCCGAGTGAGTACTTCAAGCGGCAAGTATATGCGACCTTCCAAGATGACCGGCCGGGAGTGATGACGTACGAATTTGCCGGCGAGAAGAGCCTGATGTGGGCGTCGGACTTTCCCCATCGCGCCTCGACCTGGCCGCGCTCGCGGGCGGTGATTGAACAAAACTTCGCGGGTGTTCCCATCGAAGTGACGCGCAAGATCACCTATGAAAATGTGCACCGGCTGTATGGGATTTGAGCAAAGAAGCGATCAGCCATCAGCGGTCAGCCGTCAGCGAAGAGGGAGGGTGGGCAGTGCTCACCCTTCACAGCCTCGCACTCTCTTCATCCTGCATTTAAGCCGTAGGTGCCCTCTCTCCTTGTAGGAGAGGGACAGGGTGAGGGAGCGTAAGGTATTAGCGCGGAATTATCGGCAACACGATGTGAGAAGGATAACGCTGATCGTGAAAGATCGTCTGTTGAGCGGTTTGGAAACGAGCACCGGTAGCCTGATCCTCGCCGGTGTTGAGATTGCGGTCGAAGCGGGGAAAGTTGCTGGAGGAAATTTCCACTCGCAGGCAGTGCCCCGACAAAAACACCTGGCTTGTGGCCCACAGATCAACGGTGAACTCATACACTGCACCGGGAGTGAGTAGCGAAGGTCGAGTGCGGGACTCGCGGTAGCGCGCGCGGGCGATGCCGTCAGTCAGGTTTCGGGCATAGCCATCCGGCCGCACATCGACCAGCTTGGCGGTAAAGTCGGTGTCCGGCGCGCTGGTAGCGGCGAAGAGCTTCACGATGACCGGACCGGTGACTTCCAGCGACGCGGTGAGTGGCTCGCTGGTGTAGACCAACACATCCTGCCGTTCTTCTGCTTTTCGCTGGTCCTGCACTCCCATGGGAATGATCAGCGTGTTGCCTCCACAGGTGGGCACGGGATCGTTTGGATCATACCCGAAGTGATCCGGCGACTCTTCACTGGGCGCAAGCGGGCTGAGCCGTCCGTCGCCTCGCAAACTGTTCGCCTTACCCTGGCTGTGCAGGTAGTAGGGAGTATAGCGCGTACGGGCCAGCGGCCACTCGTTTTCCTCGCGCCAGAGATTTTCCCCCATGACGAAGATTTTGACTGGAGGTTCCTCCAAAACGCCGGTGTCCATCCCCTTCAGCCAGTAATCGAACCAGCGGAGTTGGATCTCGTGCAGATCGATGAGCGCGTTCTGGCCGAAGTCGATATCTCCAGTGCCCTGGGAGGTCGGATTGGTATAGGGGAAGAGATGCGCCCAGGGACCAATCAGCAACTTCTGCTGCGCGCGAACCTCTTCAGTCGTGGCACGCTCGCGCAGACCAGAGAAATTGGCGAGACCACCGTGCAGAAAGATGTCGTACCAGGACGTGACGTGGTACATGGGCACGTTCACGTTGTGATGTTGCTGCTCCAGATTGATCGGCCACCAGTAGGGACCGTCCTCGGGATGACGGAGGTGATCGGTGAGGTAGCGAGCCACGGGCTTGAGTAACTCCGCCCAGGACATCAGGGGCAACCGGCGGTACGCCTGCTCGGAGAGCGGCTGGGCCCAAGGAGTCGGCGCGTCGGTCAGTTCGCGCTCAAGCTGAGGTAACAGGGTATCTTTCAGCCCCTGGCGTTCGAGCGAATCTCTCGCCATCAGGATAGCATAGGGGATCTGCCAGCCCAACTCGAAGGCACCGCCGGTGTGGTACACCCAACACTGGTGAAAGTCCGCGGCAGCGGAGGCCGGAAAGGCGGCTTTCAGGTGAGGGGGACGCGTCGGAGCCAGCAGATACTGCGTGGCGCCGAGATACGACTGCCCCATGGTGCCGACGTTTCCATCCGACCAGGGCAATGCCGCCGCCCATTCCACTGCATCGTAGCCATCCTGCGCTTCCCAGATCAGCGGATAAAATTCCTCTCCCTCTGAGGCAAAGCGTCCACGAGTATCCTGAAAGATGACTACATAGCCGCGCTCGACGAAGCAGTCGATATCGCCGGGTCGCGGCCGCAAGTTTTTGTTGTAAGGCAAGCGGGAGAGCAGGACGGGAAAGCGCCCGGGCGTGTCGGGGCGGTAGATGTCCGCGCGCAGCGTCACACCGTCGCGGGTCGTCATCGGAACATTCTTCTCGGTCAGGACGCGATATTGGGAACGGCTGCTTTGGGCCATAGAGCCTCCACGTGCGAAATCAGGCCAAAACTTCTCTCTTCTTGAGGGAAGCGATTTCTGCGTGATTCAATCCCAGAATCTCTTCCAACACGTACTCAGTGTCCTGCCCCAAGCAGGGCGCCGGGCGACGGACTTCACAGGGAGTGCGTGACATCTTCCAGGGAATGCCCAGGTGGCGACGCTTGCCCACCTCTGGATGCTCCAACTCGACGAAGAACCCGCGTGCTGTGACATGGGGATTGGCGAGCATGTCTTTGCCATCGAGTGACGGATACGCGGCTATGCCGACCTGTTGCAAGCTACGCGTCACCTCGTCCGCCGAGCGCTCTTGCGTCCAGGCGGTCACGGTCTGCTCGAGGGCGTCTTCGTTTTCCTTGCGTGCCGCTAGCACGGCGAAGCGGGGATCGGTCGCCTGTTCCGCACGACCCATCACCTTGCACATCCGCCGCCACTCGTCGTCGTTCCTTACCGCAATGCTGACCCAGCGGTCCTCACCCCGGCAGCGAAACACACCATGTGGCGCCATATAGGGATCGCGGTTGCCGGAGCGCGAGGGCTGGGTGCCGTTCATGGCGTAGTCCATCAGTGCTTCAGGGAGGAGCATCACGCAGGCTTCGCGCTGCGAGAGATCGATGTACTGGCCTTCGCCGGTCTTGGCGCGGTGCAGCAAAGCACACATGACGGCAAAGGTGCCGTGCACCCCCCCGTTCGGGTCGCCATAGGAGAACCCAGCCTGCCTCGGCGGTCCGTCCTGATAACCGGTCAACGACGACATACCGCTGAGCGCGACCTGAGGTGGACCATATGACACGTAGCCCTTTTCCGGACCGGTAGCGCCGTAGCCGGACAGCGAGATCATGATGATGTCGGGCTTAACTGCGCGGAGCACTTCGTAGCCCAACCCCATCTTGTCCATGATTCCCGCGGCAAAGTTCTCGATGACGATATCGCTCTTGGCGATGAGCTGCTTTGCGAGGGTAAGACCTTCAGGTTTCTTCAGATCGAGGGTCAACGAACGTTTGCCCTGGTTATACTGGTTGAAATACCCGGCCCGATTGATCCCCCGTTCATTTTCTGCCCAAGGAGGAATCTGGCGCGAGGGACACATACGAGTATTGCTCTCGATGCGGATCACCTCCGCTCCGAGGTGGGCGAGTTGCAATGCGCCATAGGGACCAGCCCAGGCCCAGCAGAAATCGGCCACGCGAATGCCATCTAATGGTGATTTTGCCATGTCATTACTCCAGTTTCAGATCACTCCCTGTTTTTTCAAATTCTCTACTTCCTCTAGCGACAGTCCCAGCTCGCCATACACCTCGGCGTTATGCTGCCCCAGACACGGGGCCGGACGGCGCAGGGTCCATGGTGTGGTCGAGAACTGCGAGGGAGCGGTGGGATAGGGGAACGTACCGGCCTGGGGATGGGCAATCTCGGCGAAAAATCCCCGCGCTTTCAGGTGCTCAGAGTTCAGCAGGTCACCCATAGTCGAGACTGGCGCAAAGGGGATACGCCGGGCCTGAGCCTTATGGTACAATTCCTCCACACTTTGTTCTTTCACCCACGGTTCGAGGAACAATTGCAGAGCATCCCAGTTCTGGGCGCGGTCGAGGCGGGTAGCGAATAGCGGCTCTGCCGCCCATTCCGGGTTGTCCATGATGTCAACAAAGCCTTGCCACTGGTGCTCTTCGACACAGCACAGGTAGATCCACCCGTCTTTGCACTCCATGATGTCGAGCGGGCGGATCGCTTTATTACCGGTAAAGCGCACGACCACCTGGTCGGCGTAGGTAGGCATAATGCTGGCAAACTCTGAGATGGCCATCAAGCATTCCTGGATAGAGAAGTCGATGTGTTGTCCCAACCCATCGGAAAGTCGGGCGAACAGGGCACCAAGCGAAGCTACAGCCGCATGCACGCCGGCCTGGAATCCGGCCTGCTGACCGAACGCTTTTAGTGGAGGAAGATGCTCACTGCCCGGCCCGCCACCGTTGAGATAGCAAAGCCCTCCGGCGTTCCACAGCGTGAGGTCGGTGGCCTGATAGTCCTTATGTGGCCCGCTCAAACCAAAGGGGGTAATCGAGGTCATCACCAGACCACGGTTGAGACGGGCCAGCCGCTCATAGTCCAATCCCAGGGATGGCATGCGAGTGGGGTGAACATTATGGATGAGCAGGTCGGCTTGGGTGATGAGACGCTGGAATATGTCCTGCCCGCGTTGGTCTTCCAAGCTGAGGGTGATCCCGCGTTTGTTGGTGTTGAGATAGAGAAACAGACCACTTTTTTCCGGGTGTGGGACTTTTCCCGGGAAAGGACCTCTCTGGCGGGCGCTGTCGCCGCCAGTAGTATTTTCGATCTTGATGACCTCCGCCCCCATGTCGGCCATGAGCTTGGCCGCATAGGCAGCAGCGACCATGTCCCCGCACTCAACGATACGAAAGCCTGCTAAAGCGCCTCCCGGCATAGACCCTCCTTACTTGCCTTGCCGCCGGGCAAGTTCTGCAGGGGTCACTCTAGTAGGCTGATTTTGCCCCGTCAAGTTTGGGCAGGGAGAACTAGCGAAAAATTGCCTTTGCCCTTAGAATCGGCCCCGCGTTAGGGGCTTTCCATGGAACCGCACCGGGTTGAACGCAGGCTCGCCGCGATCCTGCATGCCGATGTCAAAGGCTACAGCCGCCTCATCGGCGAAGATGAGGTGGCGACGCTGCGCGTTTTAGCGGCCTATCTTGAGATGATGAACACTCTGGTCCAGCGGCATGGTGGCCGTGCCGTCGGCTCTCGCGGGGATAGTCTGCTGGCGGAGTTTCCCAGCGTGGTGGAGGCGGTGCAGTGTGCGGTCGAGATGCAGCACGAGCTAAAGGTCAGCAATGCGGAGTTGCCGGTCACTCGCCGGGTCGAGTTTCGCATGGGGATCAATCTAGGAGAGATCGTAGTGGAGGGAGAGCAGATCCATGGCGACGGCATCAATATCGCGGTGCGTCTGGAGGGGTTAGCCGAAGCGGGCGGGATCTTCATCTCGGAGATCGTGTATGAGCAGGTCAGGAACCGGCTGCCTTTACGGTATGAGTACGTCGGGGAGCGCACGCTCAAGAACATCGAGAAGCCGGTGCGAGTGTGGCAGGTACAAGCGGAAGGATCAGAAAGTCCCAAGTCTCAAGTCCCAAGTCCCAAGCTTCGTAGGGTGGGCACCGCCCACCGCATTTGGGTGGTTGTAGGTGGGCTGGCACTCATCATGGCTGTAATCGTAGCCGTGCGGTATCTGTCTCGTCCCCCACTCAGTCCTCAGCTCTCAGTCCTCAGTCCTGAAGCTGCGCCAGCGGCGCTACCGTTGCCTGACAAACCCTCCCTCATCGTGCTGCCCTTTGTCAACATGAGCAAAGATCCCGAACAAGAATACTTCAGTGACGGCCTCACCGAAGTACTGACCGGCGATCTCTCCAAGATCTCCAGCCTCTTTGTCATCGCTCGCAACTCCGCCTTTACCTACAAGGGCAAGGCGGTAAAGGTGCAGGACGTAGGGCGTGAGATGGGTGTACGCTACATGCTGGTTAGCCGGTGTGGGTTCCGCCTATGCGGTGGCCGGGCACTATGAGGAGGCGATTGCGCCGCTGAAGCGCTATCTTAACCGCTATCCCAACATACTGCCCGCCCATCTCATGCTGGCCGCGGTCTACAGCGAATTGGGGCA
>JBGPOI010000191.1:0-8557 GCA_041487975.1 Binatia bacterium
GGCGACCCTAGGAAGTCGGTTTTCGGCAAAAAGTCTCGCTATTTTTCTTAACATCCTTATCTCTCCCTGTGTTGAAGAACACGTAAAAATCGCGCCAATTCGCTAACTTCTCGTGCTCCGTTGACAGAACACCATGACTCTGGCTTAGGTGGGAGGCCGCTGGGGGAGCGGCGTAAAGGAGGAACCCCATGGCTTTGCACCCGGCGCGTCCGCAACCGACGGATTACAGCCCAACCTCGTCTACTGTGGCCTTGCCGCTGCGGCAATACTGCCCACGGCGTTTCATCCTCGTCGGCCTGTGCTTTCTCAGCACCTTCATTTGTTACATCGACCGAGTCAATATGTCGGTGGCGATTATTCCCATGGCCGAAGAGTTCAAGTGGGCGCAAACCACCAAGGGGATCGTCTTGTCGTCCTTCTTTTATGGCTATCTCGCCACGCAGGTTCTGGGAGGCTGGCTAGCTGATCGCTACGGCGGCAAGGTGGTGTTGGGATTTGGCGTGTTGTGGTGGTCGATCTTCACCCTGCTCACCCCGCCTGCGGCGGCGGTCTCGTTGGCCGTGCTGTTCATCGCCCGGGTCGGCATGGGGTTGGGAGAGGGAGTGGCGTTTCCGGCGATTCACAACCTGTTTGCCCGCTGGGTGCCGGTGCATGAGCGGGCGCGCTCGGTCGCCCTCAATACTAGCGGTATTCCCCTGGGCACGGTCGGCGCGCTTTTGTTGACGCCCGCCATCGTCCTGACTTGGGGCTGGCAGACCGTGTTTTACTGCTTTGGCATGCTCGGGTTTCTCTGGTTTGCGCTGTGGTATTTCCTGGCCTCCAACTCGCCGGAAACACACCCTACGATCCATCCCGCCGAGGTCCAGTTCATTCGTGGAGACGCGCCGCCCCCGCCAAAGAACGAAAAAACTCCCTGGCGCCTGCTGCTGTCCAAAGCGCCGGTGTGGGCGATCATTGTCAACCACTTTTGCTCCAACTGGGGCTTTTACGTGATCCTCACCTGGTTGCCGACCTATTTTAAACAAGCCTTAGGGGCGGATCTGTCCAAGGTGGGGATCTACACGATCCTGCCTTGGCTAGTCATGTTCCTGATGGGCAACGTGGCCGGATGGATTGCCGACAATCTGCTCAAAGCCGGCTTTTCGCTCACCTTTGTGCGCAAGTTGATGCAGAGCATCGGCTTCCTTGGCGCGGCAACGTTTATCAGCTTGGTCGGGGGAGTAACTACCATCACACAAGCGATCGTGTACATGTGTTGCACGTTGGGGCTTGGCGCCTTTGCCTTGTCGGGATTCGCTGTCAATCACTTAGACATCGGCCCGCGCTACGCCGGTATCTTGCTCGGCTTTTCCAACACCGCTGGCACCATCCCTGGTATCGTTGGCGTCACGTTAACCGGGTTCATCCTTGATACGACAGGCTCGTGGAACCTGGTATTTCTAATCTCGGCTGGGATCTATGTGTTCGGTGCGCTGGTGTGGCTGCTGTTCGCCACCGGGGAGCGAGTCTTCGACTAAGAAGGCGAAAGGGGAAAAGGCAAAAGACGGACGAGAAAAGATGGCTGGGCAAGGCAGGCTCGCAACTTGCCCTTATCAGCTTTTACCCTTTCGCGAGCCTGACGGGTTGGAAGGGCCTTGCTGAGAAAGGTGCCATAACCCATAGCCGGCAATGGCTATAACAGCGATACCAAGAAGCGTGGCAAAAACCTCAAGCATGATCGTCCTCCTGCAACAGAGACCAAATGGCTGCGTCTTCTCGCCAGATCAGTCCTATGAGCACGGTGAAAAAAATGGCTCCGCTTACTGCCAGAAATAGGCGGAGACCTGAAAGTTCTCCCAGAAGCAGATGGAGAACTCCTCCGATTGCGGCAAGCCCGGCCACGGCAAAGAGGCGGAGCCTTTCGATACGATAGCGGACGAGTTCTTTGGTGCGGTCATCAGGACTCATGGTGAATGGGCGCCCTTTACAAATCTTTGAACGACCCGCCTCGGCCGGCGCCGGCGGCGAAGCGGGCCGCACCTGCCCGCGCTTCAGCGCGGAGCGGTTTCAACCCCTCGCGTCCTTCATTTTTGAGTGCCTCGACCTGGTCGAGATCCCATTGCCGGTAGGCGGACATACGATCGGTTTGCATGCAAAGCTGGGGAAAACGAGCGATCTCGTGGGCGAGCTTCTGCGCTTCCTCTCTCGCCTTGCCCTTAGGCACAACCCGGTTGCACAGGCCCATAGCCAGCGCCTCTTGGGCGCCCACAGCACGGCCGGTGAGAATCATATCGAGCGCGTGTCCCATACCGATCAAGCGCGGCAAGCGCACGGTGCCACCGTCCACCAATGGTACACCCCAGCGGCGACAGAACACTCCTACCTGAGCATCTTCCTCCATCACCCGTAGGTCGCACCACAACGTCAGTTCGAGCCCACCCGCGACCGCGTAGCCATCAATCGCGGCGATCACCGGCTTGCTCAGCAGCATGCGGCTCACACCCATCGGTCCATCACCTTCAGGGTCGTAGACTCCGGTCACTTTCCCTGCCGCCACGGTCTTGAGATCGTAGCCGGCACAGAAAGTGCCGTTGTCACCGCATAGGACACCAACGCAAGCATCGGAGTCCGCCTCGAACGCGCGAAATGCCGCCTGCAGTTCCAGGGCGGTAGCATGATCGACAGCGTTGCGCACTGCCGGGCGATTCATGATGACTGTGGTGACGGGGCCGTCTTTTTCGATTCTTACTGGCATAGGTGTCCTCAAAAAAATGGGCGCACAGCCGTGCGCCCCTACAGCAGGGTATGGCTTGCTATTTCTCGATCACAATACGCCAACGACCTTCAGCCTCGTGAATACTGACGACAGCATAGCCTTCGGCTTCGGCCGCACGAGGGATATCGCGTCGGCCCTTGGGGTCGTCGATCAACAACTCCAAGATATCCCCGCGCTCCAGGTTTTCGAGACGAACCTTGGCCTTGGCCCAGTTGAGCGGACACTTCACGCCGCACAGGTTCATTTGTTCGATCTTGCCGCGCATCGCGCTTATACATAGCAGAAGCCGTCAGCGATCAGCAATCAGCAGACAGTGCTGAGGTATGAGTGCTGAGGACTGAGTCGCGGACCCCCTGGCTGTCTGCCTTTTCTTACTCAGTCCTCATTGCTCAGTCCTGGTTTTGGCTGACTGCTGACTGCTGACTGCTTTTAGGTTATGGTTGCCCCATGTTCAAAGTACGAGGGAGCGTGGTGAGGTGAACGACGAGAGCCGTCCTGTGAAATACACGTTGTACCGTGAGGCCGAACCAAGTCGGCCACGGCGCTTTTTCATCGACTACCAGCAAGAGTTGAACCCGGCTCAGTATGAGGCTGCGATTACCCACAAGGGGCCTTTGCTGGTCCTGGCCGGTGCCGGCAGTGGCAAAACCCGCACTTTGGTCTACCGTGTCGCGCGCATGGTTGAAGAGGGGATTGACCCGGTTTCGATCTTGCTTCTTACTTTCACGCGCCGAGCTTCTGAGGAGATGCTGCAACGGGCCGGCGCGCTCCTGGGCGGGCGCTGCGACCAAGTCACCGGCGGCACGTTCCACTCGTTCGCTAATACTGTGCTGCGACGCTATGCCGCGCTCCTGGGCTTCGCCAATTCTTTCACCATCCTCGATCGTAGTGACTCTGAAGACGTTATTAACTTGATCCGCGCTCGCCTGGGCTTGGACAAGAAAGAGCGCCGCTTCCCGCGCAAGCAAACCATCGTCGAGATCGTCAGCCTGGCGGCAAATCGAGTGTGCAGCATCGCCGAGGTGCTGGATGACCAGTTCCCCCATCTCTTCAACGAGTTAGAAGAACTTATACGGATCGATGAGTACTACCGTGTGTATAAACACGAACGCAGCCTGCTGGACTACGATGACCTGCTGACCAAGCTGCGCGAGTTACTGCAGAGCCACTCCGAGGTAGCCGAGCGCCTCTCGTCCGCGTTTCGCTACATCATGGTGGACGAGTATCAGGATACCAACCGTCTGCAAGCTGAGATCATCCGTTTGCTCGCCCGCACGCATGATAACGTCATGGCCGTCGGCGACGATGCCCAGTCGATCTATAGCTTCCGCGGCGCCACCGTGCGCAACATTCTCGAGTTCCCCAGACTGTTTCCCGGCACGAAAATCATCAAGCTGGAGGAGAACTACCGCAGCACCCAGCCGATCCTCAATCTGTCGAACGAGATCATCCAGCAAGCCAAGGAGAGCTACACCAAGAATCTGTTCACTCGCAGAGAACAGGGCGTCAGACCGGTGCTGGTTGAGGCCGAGAGCGAGCACTACCAGTCGCGCTTCGTGGCGCAGAAAATTCTCGAACTGCGCGAGCAGGAAGTCCCGCTTACGGACATCGCCGTACTGTTCCGTTCCAGTTTCCATTCGTTTGATCTGGAACTGGAGTTGAGTCGGCGCAGCCTCCCCTTCGTGAAGCGTGGAGGTTTCAAATTTATCGAGACTACACATATCAAGGACACGCTGGCTCATCTGCGCATCATCGCCAATCCGCAGGATGCCGTCTCCTGGCACCGGGTAATTCTCTTGCTCGAAGGGGTCGGGGCAAAAAGCGCGGAGAAGATTCTGGCGTATATCCTCGAAGGCCCCAACCAAGCACAACGTCTGGCTGAGTATCCTACACGCGGTATCATGGGTGGAGAATTGAAGAAGCTGGCCGAGCTGCTGCAAGAAGTCACCGTCCCCGGACTCAAGCCAGCTGAACAAGTCGAGAGGATCGTGCGCTATTATCTGCCGATTCTCAAGCGCACACACCGTGACGACTTGCCCAAGCGACAAAAGGATCTGGAGCACTTCAACGTCATCACTGAGCGTTACCGTAGCCTCGACCGTCTGCTCGCCGACATGGCCCTGGAGCCACCCAACGACAGCGTCGGCAATGTGCTGGCCACCGAGCGCGAGGATGAAGGTTTGCTCACGCTCTCGACCATCCACTCCGCCAAAGGGCTGGAGTGGCATTCGGTCTTCATCATCTGGGCGGTGGATGGGCGCTTCCCCTCGCTGTACAACAAAGACGAGGAAGAACTCGAAGAAGAACGCCGTCTGATGTACGTCGCCGCTACTCGCGCCAAAGAGAACCTGTTCATCACCTACCCGATCAACATCTTCGACCGCGCCACCGGCATGGTGCTCAGTAAGCCGTCGCGTTTTCTCGATGGCATTTCTCGGCAAATTCTGGAGCCGGTCATGCTGATGGAGGAGGATGATGAGCGGGAGGAGGCGTGGCGGTCGAGTCGGCGGCGGTCCTGGTAGCATAAAGGCACAGGCTAGAAGCCCGTGCCACCAGGAATTGAGTCTTGAAAATAGTGGCACAGCCGGCTCGGCTGTGCCTGTCTAGATCTACTAGAGACTCAGGCTATGCAAGATGAACTCCTTGTCACCCATCGCAACTTGCCACACTGGGAATTAGGCGGAAGCACCTACTTCCTTACCTATCGATGCGCCGAAGGGGTCATCCTGGACGAGGTGGCACGTTCTATCGTGCTGAACAACTGGCATCACTGGCAGGGTAAGAGATACTTGTTGCATACGGCAGTTGTCATGCCTGACCATGTCCACGTTCTGATTACACCAAAAGCTGACAGGGAAGGCGGCTGGTATTTCTTGAAAGATATTCTTCATGCCACCAAGAGCTATACTGCCCATGAAATCAACAAAGTGTGGGATCGTACTGGTCATATCTGGCAAGATGAACGTTTTGACCGAATTATCAGAGACGCTGATGAGTTCCTTGAAAAATGGACCTACATGGCTACCAACCCGGTCAAGGCTGGGTTGGTACAATCCTCAGAAATGTATCGGTGGCTTTACCAAAACCCAGAGGCTTGGTTAGAGGAAGAAAAGAGCACAGGCCAGCGGCCTGTGCCACCAAAGAGAAATGCCTAACGAAATACTCACGCTTCCCATCGGGCAGCGTGTTTCCTTGCCGGGGCACTTCGACGTGCCAGTGGTGTTGGAAGACGCGCGCGCCCTGGGCAACGATGGGTCGGGCGGGTACGCCTTCCTGACGGCAGTCTCGATGAAGCAGTGATTTCGGCTGCCGAGGCGCAAACCCTGCTCGCGATAAGCACGACGCCACAATCGACAACCCAGCCCGTCGATGCCGAGCGTCTGCGCTTGCTGATCGAGTCTGCCCGCATCCGTCTGGCCTACGCCCATGACCGGCAGTTCGCCGTCAGTCTCTCAGGCATTCGCACGCTGCCGCACCAGATCGAGGCAGTCTATCAGCGCATGCTGCCGCAGCCGCGCCTCCGCTTCCTTCTGGCTGACGATCCCGGCGCCGGCAAGACGATCATGGCAGGACTGCTGGTCAAGGAACTGAAACTGCGCGAGGCCATCGAACGGGTGCTCATCCTATGTCCCGCTCCTCTTGTTCCCCAGTGGCAGGACGAGATGCTGCGCTGGTTCAATGAATCCTTTGAACCCATCGATTCCGCGCGCGACAAGTGGAGCCTTATCAATCCCTGGGCCAAAGAGAATCAGGTTATCGCCTCCCTCGATTACGCCAAGCAGGACGATGTGCGTGAGCGTGTGTGGCAGCAGCGTTGGGATCTAGTGATTATCGACGAAGCCCATAAATGCTCAGCGTACACCAAATCACAGGCTGGCCGCTCTGATGAAGCCGCCGAAACCAAGCGCTACCAGCTTGCCAAACGCTTGACCGCTCAGGCAGACCACGTGCTCCTGCTGACGGCAACACCTCACCACGGTGACGAGGACCGCTTTGGACATTTCCTGCGCCTCCTGGACCCTGACCTTTTCCCTGAACCGCACCGTCTGGGACGGCAAGCCACTACCTTGCGCAAGAATATCTTTCAACTCGGCCAGGACTGTCCTTGGGCGCTGCGTCGTCTCAAGGAGGATCTGAGGGATTTGTACGGGCGCCGGCTCTTCCCGGACCGGCATGCGCAGACGGTGACTTTCTGTCTCAACAGCGAGGAGTACACGCTCTACAAGACGGTCACCGCCTATATCAACGAGTTTATGCCCCAGCAAACAGGGCAACGGCGGTCGAGTGCTGCTCTGGCGCGCACTGTGTTCCAACGTCGGTTGGCAAGTTCTACTCGTGCTATTCACGAATCTCTCAAGCGGCGGCTGCAGAAGCAGCAGGAACTACTGGAAAAGAGGATGACCTCGACGAGGTGGCTCGTGACCTGCTCGTTGATGAGTACACCGCCATGCTTGAACTCGAGCAACTCAAGCGTGAGGTTGTGGTGCTTAAAGATCTGGCCGAGCAGGCGCGGCGGGTGCGGGAACAGTCAAGCGATTCGAAGCTGGCCGCCCTGAAAAAGTGCCTGTCCGAAGCGCAGTTCTCAGAGCTGAAAGATGGCCGCGGGAAGCTGCTGATTTTCACCGAGCACCGCGACACTCTGAACGCCGTGCGTGAGAGCCTGAACAAGTGGGGCTACTCAACCTGTGAGATTCACGGTGGCATGAACCCGCACGAGCGCAAACGAGCGCAGGAGGAGTTTCGCACTACGGCCCAGGTCTGCGTGGCTACGGAGGCCGCCGGCGAAGGCATTAACCTGCAATTCTGCCACCTGATGATTAACTACGACATGCCGTGGAACCCGACGCGTCTCGAACAACGTCTCGGCCGCATTCATCGCATCGGGCAAGAGCGCGATGTCTACGTCTTCAATTTTGTCGCCACCGACTCGGAAGAGGGCGAGCCAATTATCGAGGGGCACATTCTGCACCGGCTGCTGATGAAGCTCGACCAGATGCGCGATGCTCTCGAAGGTCGCGTCTTCGATGTCATCGGCGAAGTCCTCTCTCTCAACGATGTCAACTTGCCGGAGATGCTCCGCGAGGTCGCCTACGACCCGCGCCGCCTGGAAGAGTACATTGAGCAGATCGACCGCATCGACCCGAACCGCCTGAAACAGTACGAGGAAGCCACCGGCATCGCCTTGGCTCGCGCCAATGTGGATTTTACCGGCTTCCAGGCCCGTAACCTGGAAATAGAAGAGCGCCGCCTCATGCCACGCTACGTTGAGTCACAGTTCGTGGCGGCGGCACGCGAGGTGGGATTGCGTATCGAGCCACGGGCCGACGGTCTCTGGCGTATCGAGCATGTCTTAGCCGATTTGCGCTCTGAGCGCTTGCAGGCGGTGCAACGGCTGGGCAAGCCGGAATCGAGCTACCGCAAAATCACCTTCCACAAGCACCATCTTGAACAGGACGCTCATCTCGACGCTGTGTTGCTCGGCCCCAGTCATCCCCTCTATGCCACCGTGGACGAGAAGCTGAATGAGCGGTTGTCTGCACTGGGAGGCCAGGTCGCTTGCTATGTCGATCCATTGGCGACCGCACCGTATCGCCTACATTTCTTTGAGATCGCGATCCGCGGCAAGAACACCAAAGGCGGAGATGTACCACTCTATGGTGAACTAGTCGCTGTTCGTGAAGAAAGCAGAACAGGCGGCTCGCCTGTTTTCGAGATAGCGCCGAGTGACGTCATCCTCGATCTCCCCTCCTATCCTGCTCCGCCTGAGTCGCTAGACGAAGTGAACCCGCAGCCTGCTGCAGA
>JBGPOI010000192.1:0-8492 GCA_041487975.1 Binatia bacterium
CTCAAAACGATTGCTTCCTCCGAGAGCAGTCGGTACACCGAGGAAACCCGCGAGGACCGCGCCCACCGCGAGAATGATCAACGGATAGGTCATCATCGGTGGTGATTCGTGCAGATGGTGTTGGGTATGATGATCGGCCCGGCACTCGCCGAAGAAGGTCATGAAGACCTGACGAAACATGTAGAACGCGGTCATCCCCGCCGCAACGAAGCCCAGCAGCCACAGGAATGGGTGTCCACTGCTGTGTTGGCTGGGAGAGAAAGTCCTCCACAAAATCTCATCCTTAGAGAAAAACCCGGACAAGGGAGGGATACCGGCAATCGCGAGGGTAGAGATAAAAAACGTGATGAAGGTATAGGGCAGCTTCTCTCTGAGCCCGCCCATCTTGCGCATATCCTGCTCTCCACCCATGGCGTGAATCACGCTACCAGAGCCAAGGAATAGACACGCCTTGAAGAAGGCATGAGTCACAAGATGGAAGATCGCGGCGGCATAGGCGCCAACTCCCACGCCCAGCACCATGTAGCCGAGCTGGCTGACCGTCGAATACGCCAGCACGCGCTTGATGTCGTTCTGCGCCAGACCGATGGTCGCGGCGAAAATCGCCGTCAACGCGCCAACCGTGGCAACGACATTCATCGCTTCCGGTGACAGGGAAAAGAGAAAATGCATGCGGGCCATCATGTAGACACCTGCAGTGACCATGGTGGCAGCGTGGATCAACGCGCTGACCGGTGTCGGTCCAGCCATGGCGTCAGGCAACCAGACATACAGTGGAATCTGCGCCGACTTACCCGTGGCGCCGATGAAGAGGAACAATGCCGCCAGAGTCGCGGCCGGAATTCCCCAAACCCTCACCTCTTGCAAATGATAGGCGACAGGCGCCAATTCACGGAAGACCGGCGTCGTGTCGTGTCCCGCGGCGCTCAGCCCCCAGAAGATGGTGAAAATACCGAGAGTGAAACCGGCGTCGCCAATACGGTTGACAATGAACGCCTTGTTACCCGCGGTGGTGTTGGCGTGTTCCTTGTACCAAAAGCCAATCAGGGCGTACGAACACAACCCGACACCTTCCCAACCGACGAACAACAGCAACAAGTTGTCAGCCAGCACCAACGTGAGCATCGCGGCAGTAAACAAATTGAGAAAGGTGAAAAACCGCCAATACGACTCGTCATCGTGCATATAGCCGATCGAATACACATGGATCAACCCGCCAATGCCGGTGACGACCAGGATCATGACTGCCGAAAGCGGATCGACCCAGAAGGCGATATCCACCTGCAAGGCACCGATATGAACCCACGGGGAAACGAGAGTGTCCAGCAAAAACCGCTGCTCCGGCTCACGACCGAGGATCTGCAAGAATGCGGTCAGCGCGCAGATGAACGCGATCCCCACCACCGAACAGGCCACGAGGCTGATCGCATTCTTGCCGAAACGTTTCTGCAAAGTAGCGCCGAGGAGCCCATTCACCACTGCCCCAAGGAGCGGTAGCAACACAATCCAACGGAGATATGACACCTCAAGCGGGTGCTCCATAGTTTACCCTTGCAAACTGTCCGTCGCTTCTACGTCGATAGTGGCAAAGTTCTGATAAATGCCCAGCACGATCGCAAGGCCGATCACCGCCTCAGCCGCAGCCAGCATGATGACGAAGACCGCGAAGATCTGGCCATCGTAGCGACCTGAAGAGAAATGCGAGAAGGCGATGTAATTGATATTCGCCGAGTTGAGAATCAGTTCCACTCCCATGAGAATGCCGATGGCGTTCTTACGCGTGAGCACGCAATACAGCCCTAACGTGAACACCACTAAGCTCACAAGGAGGAAGTGTCGTAGCCCGATGTCGAGCAACGCTGCGTTCATAACTGCACACTTATTAAATGAAGCCGTCCCCTCTTAAAGGGGAACGGGGAAAAAATCAAGGGAGCCCGCGCACAGTCAAGACTACGAGCCCGCCTCCTCACGAATCTCTTTACGCGAGACGACAACCGCGCCAATCAGCACCACGAGCAGCACGATCGACGCAAATTCGAAGGGCAGAATATAGGGACCGAGAAAGGCTTCGCCGATCCCGTAGGTCGTCGGCGCCACCTGCGTGTCAGCCTTCTGCGCCCAGCGGGCCGCCACAATCCCGGTGGCCATGACAACACCGACAACGCCAACAATCAGTGCTGCCGGCAGACGGCCGACCGATCGGTTGGATACGGCAACATCGTCGATGCGGTGGGTCAACATGACGGCAAAAACAATCAGCACCAAGATACCGCCGACGTACACCAGAATCTGAATGACTGCCACGAAGTCCGCCGCGAGCAGCGCATACAGCCCGGCGACCCCCATGAACGTCCCAAGCAAGGAAAATGCGGAGTACACAATGTTGCGTGACAACGCGACAATCAAAGCCGACCCGATAGTCAAGGCTGCGACGAAATAAAAGATCAAGGCTCCCAGTGGCATGGTCGGAGTCTCCAGAAGCGACGGATCACGCCGCGGCGGCTTTCCCCTCGGCCTTGACCTTCTTCATGTCGGCCGGTTCGGCAAATTCCTGGATGTAACGCATGCCTCGTTCCAGAATCGGCGCAACCACCGGATCGGTCTCTCCATCCTTCTTCGCCTTGTATGCCACGACCGGCGCTTTGACGAAATGACGGATCATGCTCTCTAAGGAGAAGTCAGCACCTTCAAACTCGGTAGTGTGGTGAATCGAGCCAGTAGGGCACACCTCGCTGCACAGACCACAATACATACACTTGGCGATGTCGATGTCGAAGCGCGTGAGGAGCATCTCTTTGGTCTTCTGGTCTTTCGGTGCGTCGATGACGATGCAGTCAATCGGACACGCCCGCTCGCACGCCAGACATCCCGTGCAAATCTCCAGATCGACTTCGAGAATACCACGGTACCGGAAGGGTAGAGTATCTTGCACGCGGACCGGCACTCGGTCAGGATACTGAATCGTGTACGGCTTGCGCACCAGGTGTGAGCAGGTGACGGTCATGCCTTCAAATATCGTCGTCACCGCGTCTTTGATGTTCTTAAAGTATCGGGCAACGCCGTTCTTCGCCATGCTCGACTCCCTAGATCGCCGGACTGTAGTACAACTCGGGCCGGGCGCGCCGCAGGTGGAAGCGCACGCGCCGGAAGAACTGCACCAGAACCGCCACGGCGAGAAGCACCATGCCATACTGCACTACGCGGTTCCCGTGCGGCCAAATGACCATCCATATTGCCGTTCCGATCAGGTTCACGAAGCCAATCGGTACCAGATATTTCCAACAGAGGATCATCAACTGATCTACCCGCACCCGCGGCAGGGTTGCGCGCACCCACATGGAGATCAAGACCCAGAGGTAGGATTTCAGGAAGAATACGGTGAACTGCGATATATTGAGGAGCACAACACTGTCGGTCCATAGAGGAACCTGCCAGCCGCCAAAAAAGAGGGTTGTTGCCACGGCACCAATAACATAGAGATTCCCCCACTCCGCCATGAAGAAGAGCAGATAGCGAAAGCCACTGTACTCAGTGCAAAACCCGGCGACCAGCTCGGACTCCGCCTCGGGGATATCGAAAGGTGTCCGGTTTCCCTCAGCCAGGGCAGCGACATAGAACATAAACGCGGCCACAAACGTGAAAGGATTGTGAAAGGCGAACCAGCCCCACGGCGCCCAGCCTTGCGCGCGAATGATTCCTTGCGTGCTGAGCGTCCCGGTCAGGAGCACAACCGGCAGTAACGCCAGACCAGCGGGAATTTCGTAGCTGATGATTTGCGCGGCCGAACGGATCCCGCCGATGAGCGCCCATTTGTTATTCGAGGCCCACCCCGCCATCAGCACTCCGACCACGACCAAAGCGGTGACCGCGGTCAAATATAAGATGCCAACATTCATGTCGGCGATGATCAAATTGCTGCTGAAAGGAATAACGACGAAGGTTGCGACAATCCCCCACACCACGAAGTACGGAGCAAACAAAAAGAGCGGACGATCGGCCGCATCAGGAACGATGTCTTCTTTCAGCAGGAGTTTGATGCCATCGGCTAGCCATTGTAGGAATCCTTGTGGCCCCACGCGATTGGGACCGATCCTGGACTGGATCCGCGCCCATACCCGACGCTCCAGCCAACTGGTGACGCCCGCGATTGGCAGAAAGAAGCCGAATACCACCACGAGGCCGAAGAGGAGCATCATCAGCGCGTACACCACCTCCACTGGCATCCCCGCAAAGGCACCGTTCGCTATCAGCCGGTCGATGAATTCCTGCATAGCGTCGCTGTGAGTACCTTACTCACTCGTTTTTGTCTAGCGGTCCACCTCGGGCGCCACGACATCAAAGCTGGCGATCAGCGCGATCAGGTCGGCAATCATCAGACCACGGCTGACTTTGTCAACGATACTCATGGCCGCGAATGAGCCGGTGCGGATCTTAGTGCGATAGGGAAACTCGCTGCCATCGCTCACCACATACCAACCCATGTCCCCGCGCGCGCCCTCGACTCGGATGTAGGCATCGCCAACCGGCGGTTTTAGCTTGCGCGCGACCTTGGCCAACACCGGTCCCGGCGGCATCATGTTGAGGCACTGGCGCACGATCTTGCCTGATTCGCTCATCTCTTGAATGCGCACCATGTAGCGATCAAAGCAATCGCCCAGCGTTCCCATTTCTCCGGTTCCGACCGGCACGTCAAATTCCAGTTCAGCATAGATCGAGTAGGGCTCGTCACGCCGCACGTCGTACTTGAAGCCACAGGCGCGCAGGTTCGGCCCGACCAGGTTGTAGTTGATCGCCTCTTCTTTGCTGACGACACCCACATTGACCAGGCGCTCAACGTACAGTTTGTTATACGAGATCAGGTCGTTGTACTCATCAATGAAGGGATCGAACTTGTCGAGGAAGGTGGTGACCTTCTCGGGGTACCCAGCCGGGAGGTCCCAGGCCACACCACCGATACGCATGTAGTTAAAAGTCAAACGCGCGCCACACAGTTCTTCCAGCAGGTCGTTGATCTTCTCCCGCTCGCGCAGCGCGTGTAAGAACGGAGTATAGGCGCCAATGTCCTGCACCATCGCGCCAACCGCGAGCAGGTGACTGGCGATGCGGCCCAGCTCGCAGGCGATCACCCGGCAAAATTCCCCACGGCGGGGCACCTGTATGCCGGCGATCCGCTCGCATACCATCCCCCAGCCCTGGTTGCACTGCATCGCCGAAACATAATCGACACGGTCCGTGTACGGCATGAAGCCGTGATAGCCGACCTTCTCGGAAATTTTCTCGATCGAGCGGTGCAGATAGCCGATGTCGGGAATGGCGGTGCGCATCACCTCGCCGTCGGCCTTGACGATAAAACGCAGCACTCCGTGTGTGCTAGGATGCTGCGGACCCATATTGAGGGTCATCTCTTCGGTGGTCAGCCCACCGTCGCGTTGCACCTCGACTTCATAGCCTGCCAGGCTCATGGGATCCTCCAGGAAAGAAGAAACGATGAACGCGGGACGCGGAATGATGAATTAAAGACAAAAACTCCATTCTTTACCGTTCATCGTTCATCATTTAAGAAGACTCTCCCGCCGTGTGCTGATGCCATGATATTCTTCGGGCTCGACGAAATCCTTGCGCAACGGGTGCCCGACCCAATCTTCCGGCATCAACAAGCGCCGCAGGTCAGGATGGCCAGTGAAGACCACGCCGAGGAGATCGTAGATTTCGCGCTCCTGCCAGTTCGCCGCCTTCCAGACCCCTTCGACCGAGGGCATTATGGGGTTTTCGCGCGGGACATCGACCTTGACGACGATCTTATGGCGGTGGGGATACGAATACAGATGTGAGACTACTTGGATTTTATTCTCTTTGAGGTAGTCCACACCCGACATATTCGAAAGGCAGTCGAAAGCTAAAGCCGGGTCCTCTTTGAGGAAGCGACATATCTCGACTATCGCGTCGGGCTTGACGACGATAGAGGGGTCGAGGGCTTTCTCGTTAAACGACTCGATCGCTTCGCCGAAGCGTTCCTTGATTTTGTGGTACACCTCTACCGGAGTCATGAGCTCACGCAGGAAGCAAAATAAGATGTAAAGTTGAGCCGCACCCTCCACAGAAGGGCGGTAGTGGAGAGACTACGCCGCGCGCACTTCGTCCTCAGCCGAGGCTTTCTTCACCAGCCAGCGCTCCTGCATCATTTTTTCTTGCAACTTGAGGAGTCCTTCGGTGAGGGCTTCGGGCCGAGGGGGACAACCAGGCACGTACACATCGACAGGAATTACCTTGTCCACGCCGTCGCACACTGAATAAGCCAGTTGGAAGAGCCCTCCACAGTTGGCGCAACTCCCCATCGAAATTACGTACTTGGGATCGGGCATCTGGTCGTAAAGCATCTTCGTGCGCAGTGCCATCTTCAAGGTCAGAGTCCCGGCAACGATCATCATGTCGGATTGCCTGGGTGTGGCGCGCGGCACTGCGCCAAAACGATCGAGGTCGGCACGCGGGCCGCCGGTCTGCATCATCTCGATCGCGCAACAGGCCAAGCCAAACAGCATATACCAGACCGAGGATTTGCGACTCCAGTTGAGGACCTCATCAACTTTCGTCGTAACGACCATCTCGGACACGCTGTTAATCAGAGACATGCACCCTCCTGAAGATCTTTACCTTACGCAGCCTTCGGCAGTTGCTCCACAGTCTCAGCTTGCGGGACACGTTTGACCCATTCCAGGTCCCTCTTGGCCCAGACGTAGACTAATCCCACTGCTAGGATACCAAGAAAGAGCAGAATTTCCGCCAGGGCGAACAATCCCCGCCCTCTTAATACCCAGTCGCGAAACACTACTGTCACAGGATAAATGAAGGCAACTTCGACATCGAAGATCACAAATACCAAGGCAATCACGTAGAAGCGGATATTAAAGTTGATCCACGCGCTACCGGTAGGCGGCTCTCCACATTCGTAAGTAGAGAGCTTCCGGGCTTCCGGGTTAGACGGGCGGAGCAGACGACCAAGCGCCAGGTGGAAGCCAGCAAGGAAGAGCGCCAGAATAGTGAACACGAGAACGTTGCCAAAATGGAAGTACATCGCCAGATCCTGCCTGTTTGCGACAATCTCTATTTTTGTTGAGTGGGCGCTGTACCTTCTCGGATTTGCAGGGTCATCCTGCGTGCGGCTGGAAATGCGTACCCACCACCGGTTCCGATTGCGCAGGCTCTCTATATCCTCCTTGCCCCCAATGGGCAAGCTCCTCCCGTAGCCCACTCTTGTGAGCAACTTGCTGTAAGGAGACACCGGCAAGGTAATTGGCTAACAGGATCTGGGCTTCGCTCCACACCGAAATTTGGCTGCACACGCCACAGTACCGGCAGGCGCGCTCCCCTTCTTCAAGACATTCCATGAGCAGCAGTGGGCCTTCGAGACATTCATAGACCTCTTTGAGGCTGATCTCTGCCGGAGACTTCCTCAAGGTGAATCCCCCACGAGTCCCCATATAGGACTTCACCAAGCCTCCACTGGCCAGCCGTTTCATGATCTTTGAAAGAAAATGGGTAGGGATGTCTTGCTTGGTCTGGATCTCACGTCGTGAAACGATTAGCTCCGGGGGTTGAGCCGCCAAGTAAGAAAGGGCGCGGATGGCATAGTCTACCCGCCGACCGATGTTCATGAGGGAGCTACGCTCCGTGGACTGGTGGTGTGCTCCTTTCCCCATGGCTCTCACCTCACGATGGCTGACTGCGCCTTCACCCGGCTCGGGCTACGTTCCTTCGCCATTAAGCCGTGAGAATCAGTCTTCCGGCATGCCAAGGGTCTTCCGCGCCTCAGGACTAATCATACTCGGCTCCCAAGGCGGATCCCAGACGACCTCGACCTTTGCCTCTTCTACTCCGGGAAGTTCCAGTAATTTTTGCTCGGCCTCGGAAGCGATGTATCCGCCCATGCCACACCCGCGAGCGGTCAATGTCATTTTCACATCGACCTTTTGATCGACGATCTGAACATCGTAGACCAGGCCAAGGTCAACGATGTTCACGGGAATTTCCGGGTCATAGCAGGTCCGCAGCGCGTCATAGATTTCTTCTTGGGTCGGCATAGTCTTCCCCTTTTTCACCAGGTTTACACCGCAACCCCACGTATCTTCTGCTTCTCGCCTTGAATTTTGCGCTGCAGCGCCATTAAGGCATCCAGCACGTTTTCCGGTCGCGGCGGACAACCTGGCACGTACACGTCAACCGGAACGATCCGGTCGATCCCGGCCACCGTAGTATAGTTGTCATAAAACCCACCTGTGGATGCGCAAGCGCCAAAGGCCATGACCCACTTTGGTTCAGTCATTTGCTCATATACCCGCCTGAGAATCGGCGCCTGCCGGCAGGTGACCGTGCCAATCACCATCAAGAGATCGGCTTGCCGAGGACTGAAGCGCGGCAGCAGAGCGCCGAAGCGGTCGATGTCATAGGGGGTCATCGACAACGACATGTACTCCATAGCGCAGCATGCCGTGGCA
>JBGPOI010000193.1:0-8470 GCA_041487975.1 Binatia bacterium
GATACGATCGGCCTGCTGATTGTGGCTGAGGAGAACGAGACGGTCCAGGACCTCGCACAGAAGCTCCAAGACGGAGCCAGCATCCGGGTCGCGCCGCGGGAGAAGGTGCAGGTGATCTACAAGGAGAAGGTGCTTGATCCCGAGCTCACCCTCGTTCAGGCCGGATTAGAGGCTCTGGAACGGTTCGATGTGATTCGCGGGAAGTAGGATGGCCTTTCAGAAGGTGGCTACCCTGGATGACCTATGGAGTGGGGAGATGACGAGTGTGGTCGTTGAGGGGAAACACGTCCTGCTCATCAACATTAACGATACTATCCACGCGTACGAAGACGCATGTCCTCACAAACGGACACCTTTGAACGCGGGCTCACTGGACGGGACAGTGTTGACCTGCGCCACCCACCAGTGGGAGTTTGACGCCTGCACCGGTGCGGGCATCAACCCGGACAATGCCTGCCTAGAGGCGTTCGCGGTAAAGGTCCAGAATGGCGATATTCTCGTCGATGTGGATCAGGCGCAAACGAGGTAAGGGCCGGTGGTGCCCAGGAGAGAAAAATCATGAGCAGAACAAGTACGAACGTCTACGACCATGTCGGCCCTGTCCTGCAGGCCGGAACCATAGGCAGTGCCGTTGTCGCGGCCATCAGAGACCTGAATCAGGAGGTGCTGGTGATGGACCGGGGAGCCTATCTGCGCGTGTTGGTTCCTGGGCGCTGCATCGTGACACGCGAGGCGATCGAAGAGCACTTAGGGCGGTCCTTTCGCTTTCCCGGGGAGTTGGAAATGATTATGTCTGCCTTTAAAGGGGCGATCCAGCTCACTACGGACGAAGCGGTGTGGCAATTCACAGCGAGGGAAGGTCAGGGGTAGGGAAAAGCTTCCTATCCGGCCGGAGGGAACTATGGCGCAGCAGAAAACCTACTGGCATCTCCTACAGCAGCGGCGGATACCCAACGAGTATGAGATCGTTACTTCCAAGCTCCACTGCTATACCGGGGAGGGATTCACGGGGAAAAGGTTCGAACTCGATGTCCCCCTGAACCAGTGGTACAAGCAGTACCAGGAAGACTCGCCTCTGGCCTGTAGCTCCTGGGAGAAGTTTTACGACCCACGGGAGACGATCTACACCAAGTACACCGAGTTGCAGAGGGCGAAGGAAATTTTTGTCGATGGTCTCCTGGAGGAGATCGAAGCGACCGGCTACGACCACGGGCTTTCCGCGGCCTGGGTGCGGATACTGGAGCGCGCGGTGGCGCCTTTCCGCTATCCCGGCCATGGCTTGCAGATGATCGCAGCGTACGTCGGACAGATGGGTCCGAGCGGACGGATCACGATCACCGGAGCGATGCAGGCGGCGGACGAGATGCGGCGAGTGCAACGGATTGCCTACCGCGTACGGCAACTCCAACTCGTCCATCCCGGTTTTGCCGAGGATGGCAAAACCCTTTGGCAATACGATCCGCTGTGGCAGCCCTTGCGGGAGGCGATCGAAAAGCTGCTTATCACCTACGACTGGGGGGAGTCCTTCGTTGGGCTGAACTTGGTCCTCAAGCCACTGGTGGACGAGCTGTTCATGAAACACCTAGGCGACCTCGGGCGGCGAGAGGGTGACTACATGCTTGGGCAGATCTTCTACTCGCTGAACGAAGATTGTCAGTGGCATCGGCAGTGGAGCCAGGCTCTGGTCAAAATGGCAATGAAAGATACTCCTCGTAATAAGGAAGTCATCCAGGGCTGGGTCAATAAGTGGTATCCCGTCGCAGCGCGGGCGGTGCAGGCTTTCGCGCCTGTCTTCGAAGAGATGCCGGGTCAAGCGAAGACCCTGTGGCTCAAGGACGTAGTCCAGCGGTTAGAGGAGTACTACGGGGAGTATCTCGGCGCTGTGGGCCTGCAGAGACCTCCTTCGTACGATCCTGTTGTTTAGCTTCGCCACTCTGAAGGTAAAAAGATCATGATTACCCTCTATCAGTTCGCACCGATTTGGGGCCTTCCCGACCTCAGCCCGTTCGTAACGAAGCTCGATGCCTATCTAAGGATGGTCGAGCTTCCTTACAAGACCGTTCGAGCGAACTATTGGGAGGCGCCGAAGGGGAAGTTGCCGACCATTGAAGACCAGGGCAAGAAGCTCGGAGACTCGACCCTCATCATCGAGTACCTGAAGGCTACCTACGGGGACAAGCTCGATGGCCACCTCTCACCGAGAGACCACGCCACGGCGCTCGGGATGCAGCGTCTTATAGAAGAGAATCTGTACTGGGCAGGAATCATTCACGAACGCTGGGTAATCCACAAAGAGATCGCCTTGGTTCAATACGCGCGGGCTCTCGGGGATCCTCCTCCGGACCTTAACCCCCTCCGTGAGTCCATATTGAAGCAGTACTATGGTCAGGGCATGGGCCGTCACTCCCCCGAGGAGGTGATCCAGATTGCGAAGACGGATCTGTCTACACTCTCGGCGTTTCTCGGTGACCTCTCATACTTTATGGGTAAGCAGCCAACCTCTCTGGATGCGACGGCGTACGGCTTTCTCGTGCACTTCCTCTGGGCAGGGTACGAATCAGAACTTAATACCTACGCACAGTCGCTGGCGAATCTCGCTGCATACTGCCGGCGCATGAAGGAGCGGTACTACGGCGGCAACACTTGATACAGGTTGTTGCGCAAGAGGTGTGTAGAAAAGAACAGCACTGCGAGGTTCTCAATCTCACCAGTGGTTGGATTTCGCTGCGGGCGAAACGAAGTGTGAAGAACATGGCACATCTCAGCCGACGGCTATCAGGCAACGCTGCAGGTGATTTCTTTGTCGACAGCAGTTGCATCGACTGCGACATCTGCCGGCAAGTTGCGCCTGAGACCTTTCGTGCTCAGGCTGGGCAGACGGTTGTCTACCGGCAACCGAGTACGCCCGAGTCAGTTCACCACGCTTTGATGGCATTGGTCGCTTGCCCAACAGGGTCAATCGGAACCGTGCGCAGATACCCGATGAAGGCTGCCATCGCTGCTTTCCCGGAACAGATCGCGGACGGGGTGTATTTCTGCGGCTTTGCCTCCCGGCATTCCTACGGAGCGACGAGTTACCTGACCGTCCGTCCCGCCGGTAACGTGCTGGTGGACTCGCCGCGCTTTTCCCAGCCGTTGGCGAAGCGACTAGAAGAAATGGGTGGAGTGCGATGGATGGTTCTCACCCATCGTGACGATGTGGCCGATCACGAACTGTTTCAGCAGCGCTTTGGCTGCCAGCGAGTCATGCACAGGGAAGACGCGAACGGGAGTCTACAGGGTGTGGAGAGGATCATCAGCGGCAATGAGCCGGTCCAGATTGAGAATGACCTGACCATCATTCCTGTGCCGGGGCACAGCCGAGGCCATGTGTGCTTGCTCTACCAGGATCGCTTCCTTTTCACCGGCGATCATCTCGCCTGGGCTGAAGGTGAGAGTGCACTGACGGCCTTTCACGATTACTGCTGGTACTCCTGGTCCGAGCAGATTCGCTCAATGGAAAAGCTGTTAAAGTATCGTTTTGAGTGGGTGCTGCCTGGGCACGGGCGACGGTATCATGCCGCCTCCTGCGAGGAGATGCAGAAAGAATTGCGTGCCTGCATCGTGTGGATGCGGGAGCAATAACGTAGAGAAGCGGAGAGTAGGGTGGGTCACGACCCACCCTACCAAGCTTTACATATGCGCAATCAGCGCATCACCAAACTGGGAGCATTTGACTTCTTTTGCTCCCTCCATCAGGCGGGCGAAATCGTAGGTAACGATCTTATCACCGATCGTGCCGTCGATGGCTTTGATGATCAGGTCCGCCGCCTCAGTCCATCCCATGTAACGCAGCATCATTTCACCGGAGAGAATGACCGACCCTGGGTTCACCTTGTCCTGGTCGGCATATTTCGGAGCGGTGCCGTGCGTGGCTTCGAACACCGCGTGGCCGGTGAGGTAATTGATGTTGCCCCCCGGCGCGATACCAATGCCACCGACCTGCGCCGCCAATGCATCAGAGAGATAGTCCCCGTTAAGGTTCATGGTGGCGATCACATCGAACTCATCGGCACGGGTCAGGACTTGTTGCAGCGTAATATCGGTAATGGCGTCTTTAACGAGGATTTTCCCTTTGGCAAGTTCAGCCTTCTGTTCGGCGTTGGCGGCAGCTTCGCTCTTTGCTGCCTTGGTGCGTTCCCACTGCTCCCAGGTATAGGTCTGATTGGCAAATTCACGCTCGGCCAGGGCATATCCCCAGTTGCGGAACGCGCCTTCGGTGAACTTCATGATGTTGCCTTTGTGGACGAAGGTGAGGCTCTTGCGCTTGTTGGCAACCGCGTAATCGATCGCTGCCCGGACCAGCCGTTCCGTCCCTTCCGCCGAGATCGGTTTGAATCCGACACCAGAGGTCTCGGGGAAGCGAACCTTTTTGTACATGTCCGGGAAATTGTCCTTGAGGAAGGTGAGGATTTTCTTGACCTCGGGGGTGCCGGCCTCGAACTCGATGCCCGCGTAAATGTCTTCGGTATTTTCGCGGAAGATGACCATGTCGATTTTGTCGGGCCGCTTCACTGGCGAGGGCACACCTTTGAACCAGCGCACTGGGCGCAGGCAGACATAGAGGTCGAGCAACTGCCGCAAGGCCACGTTGAGCGAACGGATACCGCCGCCGATCGGCGTGGTCAGCGGGCCTTTAATGCCGACGAGAAACTCGCGAAAGGCTGCGACCGTTTCGTCCAGCAGCCAGGTGTTGAACTGCTTGAAACACTTCTCGCCGGCATACACCTCCATCCACGCGATTTTGCGCTTGCCGTTGTAGGTTTTTTCGACGGCGGCATCGAGGACGCGCACGGACGCGCGCCAGATGTCCCGGCCGGTGCCGTCGCCTTCGATGAACGGCATTATCGGATGATCGGGAACATTGAGCTTACCGTTATGGATAGAGATTTTCTCCCCTTCGGGAACACGGACGTGTTGATACGCCATAGGGACTACTCCTTTTCGCACAGAATTGCGCGGATTATAACACGTCGAGATTCTGCTCCTAGAGGGCGGAGCCTCTTTCCCTGGCACCAGGCGGGGCTCATTGCAAAGTATGGGTTAAGATAGTAGACAAGTGGAAACTTCCGCTGCCCATGAAAGCATTTCGGCTATGATTCGTTCCCTCGGCTTGTGGCCGCTCCTTCTGCTGCTGAGCGTTCTTCCTGCCTGTCAGCAAGAAGAGGTCAAAGACGTTCCCCTCAGCACTCGGTTGATCGCAGTGACCGACAAGTTCTATGACGTTAAAGCGATCTCTGCCGAGAAAGCGGTGGTGGTTGGTTATGGCGGTAAGATTCTCGTCACTACCGATGGCGGGAAGACCTGGCAGGCGAAGTCCGGCGGGACCGACCTGGCGTTATATAACGTCAAGTTTGCCGATGCGCAAAACGGCTGGGTGTGCGGCCAAGACGGGCTCATCCTTCATACCACCGACGGTGGAGAGACCTGGCACAAGCAGGAGAGCGGCATCAATCAGCCGATCTTCGCCATGTCGTTTGTCGATAAAAACCACGGCTGGGCGGTGTCGGAACAGGCAACCTACCTGCGCACCACCAGCGGAGGAGAGTCCTGGGAAATCGGGCGTATCGAGGCGTCAGTTGAAGGGGTCTCTGAAGAAGCCACGCTGGCGCTGGTTGACCCTGTTCTCTATGACGTACAGTTCATCAATGAAAAAACCGGCTGGATGGTGGGCGAGTTCGGCAAGATCTACCACTCTACCGATGGTGGTATGACCTGGAACGAGCAACAAGGCACGCTGCTGGGTCACGCCGGGATTGAAGATGCGCTCAATCTGCCGGCCCTTTTTGGTGTTCGTTTCAAGAACGCGACCGAGGGAATCGCGGTCGGCATCGAAGGGAAGGTCGTAAAGACGATGGATGGCGGTAAGACGTGGACTTTTACCGCGGAGGATCTTGCCGCCCTCTCCACTGATCCGTTGTACGCCTTGCGCCTGTTTGATGACGGTAAGGGCTGGATCGTCGGTGCGGCGGGCCGGGTGCTACAACTGCGAGACGGCGATTGGAAAAACGCCCCGCTCGGTATGCCGCTCTCTACTTGGATGCGCTCGATCGACTTCTTTGATGAGAATAATGGCTGGATCGTGGGTGGGTACGGAATGATCCTGCACACGACTGATGGCGGGAAAAGCTGGCTGCCGAGTTTCGGCCAACTCTCCGTGGATAGCTGATTATTGACGTTTTCTGTATAAGGGAGTGCGAACCTCATGACCGAAAAGGCTTTCGATATCACCGGGAAAGTGACGATCGTGACCGGAGGCGGCACCGGCATCGGCGCGGAGATCGCCCAGGAGTTTTGCCGGCGTGGCGCCAGGGTGATGATTACTAGCCGCACCATGGACCACCTTGGTCCGGTGGCTGAAGGGATTCGCAAAGACGGCGGCACGGTCGAAGCAATGGCGTGTGACGTGCGCCAGAACGATCAGGTAGAGGCGGTGGTCAACAAGACCGTCGAGACCTGGGGGCGGGTAGACGTACTGATTAATAACGCCGGTGCCAGCTTTGTTGCCCATGCCCACGACATTTCTCCCAACGGATTTGCTACCATCGTGGCGATCAACCTGAATGGAACGTTTATGTTTTCCCGGGCTGCGGCCAAAGTGATGATGGCGAAGAAAACTGGCGGGAACATCATCAATATCTCATCGGACGCCGGCGTGTTCGGTTCGGCCACCATGTGCCATTACGGCGCGGCCAAAGCGGGTGTGATCAATCTTACACGCTCGCTGGCGATCGAGTGGGCCCCGTATGGTATCCGTGTGAACTGCATCTCGCCTGGGCCGATCGAAACCGAAGGGGTCAAAGAGGTGCTGTGGCCGACGAAAGAACTACAGGAGCGGGCGATTAACTCCACCGCGCTCAAACGCTTCGGCACCGGTCTGGAGATCGCCTGGCCGTGCGTGTTTTTCGCTTCTGACGCGTCAGGCTATATCTCCGGTGTGAACCTGCAAGTCGATGGTTGTAT
Organism: Binatia bacterium; assembly: GCA_041487975.1. Taxonomy (GTDB): domain Bacteria; phylum Desulfobacterota; class Binatia; order Bin18; family Bin18; genus JACQEL01. The sequence goes on from JBGPOI010000193.1 coordinate 7,003, forward strand.
GATGCGCAGCGGGAGTCCGGAGAGCCGTTTAATCGCTTGAACTGATATTTGCTTTTGGAGCTTTGAGAATGGCAGGCATTGTTTCTTACGGTACTTATATTCCGACTTACCGCCTCCCCCGCGATTTGATCGCTAAGGAGTGGGGCACTCCTTCTCTGGGAGGAGAACGAGCGATCGCCAATTTCGATGAAGACAGTCTGACCCTGGCGGTCAACGCCAGCATTGATGCCCTCGGCAGCCGCGACCCACAAACCCTCTCCGGAGTGTTCTTTGCTTCCACGACTTCACCGTACCGCGAGAAACAAGCTGCGGTGACCGTTGCCACCGTGCTCGATACCAGCCCGGAAGTCCGTACCATGGACTTCACTGACACCCTGCGGGCCGGCACCTCGGCTCTACTCATTGCCCTCGATCTGGTGCAGAGTGGCAAGCACATCCTGGTGTGTTCCGGCGACTCACGCATGGGAGAACCGGATTCTCCGCAAGAGCAGAATTACGGCGATGCCGGCGGCGCGATGCTCGTCGGCACCGAGAACGTACTCGCCGAAGTGGTGGGGACCTACACCATCAGCCAGGAATTTCTTGGCACGTGGCGAACCGAGGAACAAGACTATCTCAGATCTTTTCCTGGCGCATTCGAGACCAAGTTCGGCTACAATCGTTTCATCGCCGCGGCGGTGCAGGGGGTGCTGAAGAAGTGCGGTCTCACCGCCAAAGAAATCGCCAACGCGGCGATTGCCGCGCCCAGCCAACGGATCTTACAGGCGGCGCTGCGCGGTCTCGGGCTGGATATCAAGTCACAGGTGCAGGATACTTTCTGGAACACGGTTGGTGACGCTGGCACTGCTCAGCCGTTGGTCCTCTTAGGGGCAGTCCTGGAGCGAGCTAAGCCTGGAGATCTGGTCCTCATGGTCGGTTATGGTGACGGTGGCGACGCGGCGGTGTTCAGGGTGACCGAGGCGATTGCCGGTTTTAAAGCGGTGCGGAGTGTGTACTCGCAGATCGAGGTCAAGCGCACTCTGCCGTCCTATGGCAAGTACGCCCGCTTCCGCAAGCTGATGCGCAAGGATTACACGACTACTGACATTTCCACGCCGGTTGTGTTGTTGCGTGACCAAAAAGAGATCCTGCCGCTCCACGGCGGCAAGTGTCCGCAGTGCGGCACGATCCAGTTCCCTATTCATCGCATTTGCATCGAGTGCGGGTATAGCAATGGTCTTGCAGAGGTGAAGTTGTCGCGCACCGGCAAGCTCTTCACTTTCACCCATGACTACCTGACCGAGACCCCGGACCCGCCGACAACCCATGCCGTGATCGATCTCGATGGTGGCGGCCGAGTGTACGTCCAACTCACTGACTGCGAGTCCGAACGGGTAGAGATCGACATGCCTTTGGAACTGACGTTCCGCAAGTACCACGAAGGCTACGGCCTGAAGAACTATTTTTGGAAGGCGAGGCCGGTGAACAA
>JBGPOI010000194.1:0-8448 GCA_041487975.1 Binatia bacterium
GTTTTTCTCTTGCCGTACAAAGACCCTGCTGCCGTAGAATTCCACAGACCAGGTATTCTGTGGAGTTTGCAAAAAGACCGCGCGTCAGTCACGAGCCCCCGGCGCGGCGCGCCCGCTCCCCTCACCCTCGGTTATCCACACTGCGTCCCTTCACACACTCCCACGCCCGCAATCGGCGCGCCGTTACACTGGCCCGGCCCAATGGGGGCAGTGTTGCACGCGCAGGCGCGGTCTCCATTGCAGGAGTTGTTGCCAATCGTCCCGCTGTTCCCTGCACAAGCCCCGAGCCCCCGACACGAGGTGTTGCCCACGGGGGCGCTGTTGCCATCGCAGGCTTCCTCCCCCTTGCAGGATTTGGTGCCGACAGCCCCGCTGTTGTCTTCACAGGCGGTAGGACCGAGGCAGGAGTCGTTGCCAATCTTCCCGCTGTTGCCCCCGCAGGCTTCCTCCCCGTTGCAGGAGCCGGCGCCGACAGCCCCGCTGTTGACCTCGCAGGCAGTGAACCCGTTGCAGGAGTCGTTGTTGACGACCCCGCTGTTGAACGCGCAGGCGAAATCCCCGGTGCAGTCGTGGTTGTGAATCCGCCCGCTGTTGTCAAAGCAGGCCTCATCCCCCTTGCACGACTTCGTGCCAACAATCCCGGTGTTGCCGGTACAGACATCGACCCCGGTCACACAGGAATCTCTACCCACCCCACCATAATAGCCTTGCGCTTGTAGCTCAGTGCGCCATTGCGGCCACAGGAGTGTCAATGCCCCACACGCTACGGCGAACGTGATCGTCATCAGCGTTCTTGTGCCACGATTGATAGACACCATCAGCCTGCCTCCAGCATCTTCATTTGAATCGAGGAGAGCCGTGCAATCACACCCAAGAATGTAAAGAGAATAATGACAACCCACAGGCGGAGGAAACTTAACTCGCCTCCCCCTGCGACACAAAATCCTGCGAGCCCACCAAGTGCCCCTGCAGCAAAGATCCGCACTTCACCGGCGGCAGCACGTTGCATCTTCCACGCTGCTAATACCCCGTAAGCCAGCAGGACCCCGAGGGCTGCCAAGCCGATAACTCCCTGCTCGGCAAGAGCTTCGAGATACAGGTTGTGCGGCCACGGGACAACCGTATGGAGCTCGGTGGGAAGCCAAGGAGGAAGGCTCAGACCATGCAGGTACGATTGGTATAAGAGAGCGAATGTGTGTGGCCCATGCCCTAAGAAAGGAGCACTAAGAAACATAGCCCACGCAGCCAGCCAAAGTGAAATCCTCGCATCCCAAAGGTGACTAAACTTTCTTGCGAGCGGAAAACCTGTAAGCCCGTCTATAAGTGTTCCTGCAAGAAGGACTACAAAACCACAGACTAGACCTAACCGGGGTCGCAACAGTGTCGCGGTGAAGGTCACAGAGACGATCAGAGTCAACATCGCGATCCGACTCTGAAAGACACACACGGCGCACAGGGTTAAAAGAAGGGAAAAAGTGGCCAACGCCTTGATCACCAGACGAGACTCGTTGTAGAGCAAGACCAACGAGAGAGGAGCCACGAGGGCGAGAAATGCGACGTCGTTTGGCACTACGAGAATGGGACTTCTTGTCCCAGATGTCCAGACGCTTATCTCTGCTCCACTATGTCTCCACGCATTCCATAGCAGGAGGGAGCCCAGCCCAAGCCCAACCGCGGAAAAAGTCAGGTACACGAGACGTATATCCTGAGCGCCGTTGCAGTGTTCAGCGAGCAAAAAGAAGAGGAGAACCGCTGGCAACACCGACGCGCTCAGACGTACACTCCTGCCTATGTCCTCAGAGAAAAGAATCGAGAGACCCAGCGCGACCAAAAAAACGAGGACCAAGAGGATGAGTGGTGAACTGACAGTGGAGGTTTTTCGGAAGCTTGATCCAACCGCTAGAATACTGCTCAGGACAAGTATAATGAGCGGAATATCCCTCTCAAACGGAGCGGCAAAACCGGCAATGTACGCGCAGACTCCTACTCTCCCGAACGATTCCGCCCAACGGAAGCGCACCAAGGAGCATCTGGCCCCTCGTGCCGAGACCGTGAGGTTTGACTTCAATGCTTCCCCCCATTGCCGCAAAGAGAAGGGAGAACGACCCTCTTGCCCCGCTCGCTGCCCAAGTCAAGCTGCTTAGGAGCTATACACCAAGTTCTGCGCCGCTGTCAAGGGAAAACAGCTAGTTTTTTCCGAAAAGGGAATAGGGTCAGGTCTTTCCTTTTGCATTAGAGTCCTCTTGCCTCAGTCTTCACCGTTCCTCCCCATGTGTTACTGCAAGACCTGACTCTATCTTCTCTGCTCGGACAGCAGCCCAAAGAAACAGGTTCAGTTGACGGCAATTTCAGCTTCCCATACTTCTAACTGGAAGAGAATAGGAGGCTCTATCCATGCAGCTCAGCAGCAGACTCTCTGTCAAGGGTCAGATTACAGTTCCCAAAGAAATCCGAGACCTCTTGGCACTGAAGCCAGGAGATGTGATCGCTTATGAAGTACGAAACGGAACGGTGATTCTCCGGCGAGCAGAGCCGTTCGATACCGCCCTTCATGAAGCGCTCTCTGCCACGCTTGATGAATGGGCTACTCCGGAAGACGAGGAAGCATTCCGTGATTTGTGACCCCGATGTATTGGCCGCTTGTCAGGGAAAGACCAAAACAACGTAGCAGCAGCCTTCCATCTTTACCTGTTTCCTTCTCCCTAACTGTGTCTGTCGCTTATCATTTTTGCTCACCGTTCACGCTCCAGCATACCATACGCAACGGGCACACCGAACAGCGTGGTGTACGCGCGACGCAGACCGTCGCGCCGAGATCCATGATCGCTTGATTGAACAGATGGGCTTGGCCGGACGGAGTTACCTGGCGAGCGACAGTCCAAAGAAAACTCGTGGTCTGCTGTTCGGGCGGTAGAGCAAAGAAGCGGGTGAGCACGCGGGCGGCGTTGGTATCGAGGATCGCCGCAGCGCGACGAAAGGCGAAGCTCAGCACCGCGCCGGCGGTATACTGGCCGATGCCAGGAAGCGCAGTCAGTTCCTCGGGGCGCTGGGGAAAGCGACCATGGTGTTCTGTGACGATCTTCTGGGCGGCGCGCTGCAGGTTACGGGCGCGAGCATAGTAGCCAAGCCCTTCCCAGGTTTCGCGCACTTCCCCTTCTTCGGCCCGGGCTAGTTCTTCTACAGTCGGGTAGCGAGAGAGGAACTTGTCATAGTACAGCATCGCCCGCTGTACTTGTGTCTGCTGTAGCATCACCTCTGAAACCAAAATGGCATACGGGTCGCGCGTACGGCGCCAGGGCAGGTCGCGGCCGTTTGTCCGGTACCAGGAGACCAGCCGGCGTTGGAAGGCGCGAATCGTGGCCGGGTGAGCGATCCGCTGAGGGGGCGTTGTCTTTTTGGCCATCGCCGGCTCTTGTGACAGAAACCTGACCCGGAGAAAAGGGGGGCGTTTCCCTTGACTCTGCCAAGCGGAGGCATTAAGGTAGCGGCGCGCAAAAAAAGGAGGGACAGCGGTCATGGCGGGACGGGAAAGTCTAGAAAAAACGATTGCGAAAATCCTTCACCGTCATTGCGAGTTTGGCTGGGCGCACTATTACATCCCCAGCGAGAAGTTCCCCAGTTTGGTGGACGAACTGCTCAAAGTCCTGCAACCGGCCGAAGAAGTAGGTGAAGACGAATTAGTGAAATTGTTTCTCGGACTCAGACGGTACACCTCGGAGCAGGAACGAGTCGACCGTCTTCTGACCGAATATCGCGTACTCAAGCGGGGGGAGTCGCGGTAGACTACGTGCGACAGATCCTTACCCTTGCCCTCTCCCTAAAAGGACGAGGGAATTCTACTTCGCAGGAGTGAGGGGCCACATCCATCTGGGAAGGTGGGCGGTGCCTACCCGACGTTTTCTTTTCCCCTCATTCCTCGTTACTCGTTCCTGACTTCGCGGGTGGCGTCAGTTGCGCGGCGGCTTCTTCGAGACGACGGAGCCGCTCCGTCAGATCCTCTTGCAAATGCTGCACTTCTTGCGCCAACGCCGCGCGGGCGGCAAGAACCTCCTGCAACTGGGCGCGCAATTCGCCCTCACGCGCCAATCCGTTGTCCCGCTCTTGTTGGAGTCCGGCAATCTCCTGGCTGCTCGTCCGGTTCGCTAGTCCGTAACCGACAGCACCACCCACGGCACAGGCGATCACGACACTCAACAGCACGGTGGGGGCTCGCATACCGCTCCACCCTATGAAGTGATTCTCCCTCTGTCAACGTGTAGGGGTTTGACATCTGCCGGGCGAGGAGGTAGTGCCTGAAGCGATGTCCGAGGTGCTGCATGGATGAACCGCAGCGGACCCGACAGACAGTAGCTGGCCTTCTGCTCCTGTGTTTCTTGCTCTACTTCTGGGACTTAGGGCAGATCCCGTTCTATAACTATGAGGAGTCTAAAGAAGCCCTGGTTGTCTGGGAAATGGTCAACGGCGGAGGCTGGATTTTGCCTCTGCGCAATGGCACCGAGCTGCCGCTCAAGCCACCGCTCTTCCACTGGTTTGGTGCGTTGATTGCCCTGATTAGCGGTCGGGTGAACGAATTTGCCGTTCGTTCGCCGTCGGCGTTCTTCGCCACTAGTGCGGTGTTGGTGACGTTTTTCTTTGGCCAGGCCATGTGGAGCTGGCGGGTCGGACTGCTCTCGGCGCTCATCCTGGCAACTTCGCCGGAGTGGGTACGCTGGGCGGTGAATGCCCGCAGCGATATGGTGATGGTCTTTTTTCTGACCGCAGCGTTCGTGCTGTTTTTCCGCTTTTGGCACGGACAGGCAACCAATCGGCGTCTGATTTATCTCTTTTATGGTAGCGTCGGCCTGGCGACCTTGGCGAAAGGTCCGCTTGGTCTGGTCTTCCCGGGTTTGGTCGTGCTGGGCTTTCTGGTCGTTTCCCGCGAATTGCGTTTTGTCTGGCGGATGCGATTGGTCGAAGGCGCGGTCATCGTGTTCCTGATCGCAGCCTCGTGGTACCTGCTCGCTCTCTGGCAGGGAGGGGCGGAGTTCTTCCATCGCCAAATCCTTGACGAGAATGTGTTTCGGTTTCTGGAAAACGACCAGGGCGGTCCCAGCCGTGACCATGCCTTTTACTACTACGTGCCTCTCATCTGTGCCGGCATGTTTCCTTGGAGCCTGTTCTTTCCTGCGCTCGGGCATTTTCTCTACCGCTCCCGCGCTGAACTGCGCGACAGCAAAATCCTCTACCTCGTTCTTTGGTGCCTAACCGGGCTCGTGTTTTTCTCTCTGGCCTCAGGCAAGCGCACCAACTACATCTTGCCCCTCTATCCGGCGGTGGCGTTGCTCCTGGGGGTGTGGTGGGAGGAACTGATCGAGGGGGCACTCGCCTCTGCCACGCTGGTCAAACGACTCGCCCGGGTGTGCGCGCTGGTCTTATGCGCCGGTTTTGCGCTGGTGGTGTTGATCGTTATTGCTCACAGCGCGGGGTTCGATCTCGACCATTTTGCCACGCCTTTTCTCCACCCGCGTGATCTCGAGAATCTGCCCTTGGTGGCGCACAGTTTGCAAAGCCAGTTTCCGGTGGTGCTCGTCTGGCTTGCCCTGTTAGCTTTCGCAATCGGATGGTACTTCTGGGGACTGAGACTGGATCGCTGGATGTATGTCTTTGCCGCTCTGGTGGTCTCGACTTCATCGTCCTTGTATTTTACTAACGCCCTCTTTCATCCCATGCTCGCGTGGGAACGGACGTATAAACCCTTCATGCTTGGAGTCCGCTCGACGGTGAAGAATGCACCGCTGTATTTCTACAAGGATACCTACGACTACGGCGCGATCTTCTATGCCAATCGCCATATCCCTTCGTATAAAGATGACCTCTCCACCCTCATGGCGAATAGTGACGCGAGCAGCACGCAGTATCTGTTGCTGTGGGAAGAGGATTGGCAGGCGCTCTCCGCAACCGCCAATTATAGGCTTGAGCGTCTCGTCACCAGCGAGGGGAGAGGGCCGGACAAGAAACACCGGCTGGTGTTGGCCGCTCTGCTGCCTGGACGCGATAAGAGTCGGGCGGATGGCGAAGAAACGGAGGCGCACAGAGACGCGGCAACTGAGGAACACAGCGAGAAGAAACCGTGAGGAGCGCAGGGAGCGCAGGGAGCGATTGATGGCTTCTGACCGATTATGGGAGAATGGAGAACTGTTGCCGCGGGCGGGGTTCCGCAGTGTTGAGGTGTTCTTTAAGTGGTACGACTTCTGCGGAATGCCGGCCGTGAAGTGATGACCTCTCTGGGTTCCCCTACTCCCCTGCCTATCCCCCCTGCCTCACAGAGCCGGCCCACAGCGATATTCCGGCGCGGGCTGATTCGGCTTGGTCATTTTCTCTTTGGCTACCGGGACTATCTGTTTCCGCTAGCGTTTCTGGTACTGACGGTGATCTCCAGCCCAGAGTTTCCTCTCGGTAGTGAACAACTGGATCGGTGGATGGATGGGGTTGGCGTCGTGGTGGTGCTGACCGGACAAGTACTGCGCGTGTTGGTGATCGGGTTTGTGCCTATTAAACGTGGCGGGAACAAGAAGCGCATTGCCGCGGACACATTGGTCCGCGAGGGATTTTTCGCGCATTCGCGCAACCCTCTGTATTTGGGCAACCTGCTGATCATTCTCGGCTTCGTACTCATTGCCAATTGCCGTTGGTGGTATCTGCTCGTCATTCCCGGCTTTAGCTTGACCTACTGGACCATCATCCTGGCCGAGGAGGAGTTCCTGATGCAGAAATTCGGGAAGGAGTACGAGGAGTATTGCCGGCAGGTCAACCGGCTCGTACCTAATTTTACCGGTCTATGTCGCTCCCTCAACCTCCTGGGTTTCGACTGGAAGCGAGCGATCCAGAAAGAGTATGGGACCATCTTTACCTGTATGTCTATGACCGTGTTTCTCTTGATTTGGGAGAAGTGGAAGCGCTTTGGCTACTCGGCGCGGCAGGCTGAGGTCCAACGACTTCTGGGGATTTTCCTTGTTTTATGTCTAGCTTACCTGGTGGCGCGAGTGTTGAAGAAAACCGGGAGGCTGGGTGGCTTGTAGTGCGGGAGATTCTTTTTGCCTATGCGCTCGCGTCCTTTTATCACCGCTCTTGGCCTTGGCTTGCTCTGCGCTCTTCTGTACTTGTGGGGTCTGGGCGATCTGCCTTTCCACACCAAGGGTGAGCCACGTGAAGCTACCGTCGTCTGGGAGATCTATAATTCAGGCGAGTGGATCCTGCCCCTACGTAATGGTTCCATCATCCCGTCTAAGCCACCCTTGTTTCACTGGTTGGGTGCTTTCTTTTCTCTCGTCAGGGGAGAACTGAACGAGTTCACTATCCGCCTACCTTCGGCACTCCTGGCAATCGTCGGAGTGCTGCTAACCTATGGGGCCGGCGTTGTGCTCTGGGGGGTCGAGGCCGGGCTGGTTGCGGCGCTGATCTTGGCTACGAGCTTTGAATGGGTACGGGCCGCGATTACCGCCCGAGTTGATATGACGCTGACGGTTTTCATGGTGATGGCTTTTCTCTTCTTCCTTTTTCTCTATCGTCGCCGTCAGGTCAGTCGCACGGCGGCGCTGGTTTTCTTTGTTCTGCTTGGTCTTGCCACGCTGGCCAAGGGACCGGTTGGGGCGCTGCTGCCGGGACTGACCGTTGCGGTCTTCTTGTGGCGACAACACGATTTACGGTTTCTGCGACAGTTACATCTGGTTCCGGGCGTGGTGCTCTTAGTTTTGGTCGCCGGCTCTTGGTACGGCCTGGCGGTGTGGAAAGGTGGAGGAGAGTTTTTCGTCAAACAGGTCTTGCAAGAGAACCTTCTTCGGTTCTTTGGTCGTGGCGAGGAGGGCATGGGGCACGAGCATCCCTTTTACTATTTTGTGCCAAACCTCTTCCTCGGTATGGCGCCGTGGAGCTTCTTTTTTCCGCCGTTGGCGGTGTTCCTCTACCAGCGCCGTCACACCTGGGCGGAAACCGGGTTCCGCTACCTTTTGCTCTGGACCGCGACCGTTTTTCTGTTCTACTCCGCCGCCAGTAGTAAACGGTCAGTGTATATCCTCCCTCTGTATCCGGCGGTCGCGCTGCTGCTCGGCGCCTGGTGGCAGGAGCTGCGGCAAGGGACGGTGGCCTTGCCCAGGCCTGTCCTCTTGCTCCTGCGGGGAAGTGGATATGTGTGTTTCGCGGTGGTTGTCATCGCCGTCGCGGCGGTATTGGCGCAGTTCCTTGGACATGACGCCCTGGCGGTGATTCGCCCGTTATTGCATCCGAAAGACCAAAGTAACCTGCCGATCTTTACCGGCATCGTTTCTACCTGTCCTCTAGCTTTTCTGTTGTGGTTCGCTGTGGTGGGGCCGTCCGCTCTCATGCTGGTGCGAGGTGTGCGGGGCCAGTATTGGGGCGAGGTCTTTGCCTCGCTGGTGGCATTCACCATCAGTACTTTCCTGTTGGTCAACA
>JBGPOI010000195.1:0-8448 GCA_041487975.1 Binatia bacterium
GGTATCACGAGTCAGGATGAGCCGTCCTTGTCTCCTGCCCTCACGCATGACTCCTTGGGGAGAAAGCTGGGGCAGGTAGGCGGCATCATACCCCAAAATCCGCAGCCAACGGGCCAGCTTGCCTAACATGCGGTCAGCCAGAAAGCGAGGAGTTGGAGCGGCCACACCGAGAGAGCGGGAAGAATCGACAATCATGAGTCAGCCACTACAGGAATTGGTCTTATCGACCGATTGCACACTACGGAAAGGTTTTTCTCAGGGCAAGGGTGCGCAATGAAACGTTTCCTTATTCTAGGTATTGTTTGCTTCTGGATCGTCATGGCCGGGCTGCTCATCCGTCGCACCCTGCCACAATCCCACCTTGCTCCTTCTTCTAGCGCGCCTGTGGGCGCAATCCCCGCCCAGGAAGAATGGATGGGGATTTACCAACAAGATCAGAAGGTTGGTTATCTCCAGCGTCGAGTGACTCCGACAGCTACGGGTTATCAGTGGGAAGAGCAGTGGCAGATGAAGCTCCTCGTGCTCAAAACCCCCCAGACCATTCATACCGAAATCCATGCGGACACAGACCAACATTATGCCCTAACCCACTTCTCTTTTCGTCTGCTCACTGCCGGTGCCGTCTTTCAGGTGACTGGCGAAGTGGCCGGCCAGGAACTGCGCGGGCAGATCACCACCGGCGGAGAGACCTCCCCTTTCTCTTTCCCGTTGCATGAAGCGCTCTACCTGCCCGATACGGTGCAGATGGCTCTGCGCAATACCACTTTGCTGCCAGGAGAAGAACGACAGTTTAGCATCTTCAACCCGCTCTCGATGCGACCCGACACGATCGGCGTCACCGCCGTCGGCCCGGAGACACTGTCGCTGCAAGGGAAATTACAAACAGTGACGAAAATCGCCGAACACTTCAACGGCACCACGGTCTATGCCTGGCTCGATCAGGAAGGCAAGGTCGTCAAAGAAGAAGCGACGATGGGGCTGGTATTATTACGCGAGAGCCGCGAAGACGCCCTGAGCAACGGCTGGCGAGACACGGCACCGGTCGATCTGGTGACCTGGGCCGCCATCCCGGTCAAAGGCGTATTGCAGAATCCGCGGACGCTCACCCATCTGCAGCTCAAGCTGTCAGGATCAATAGATTCCGCTCTTTTCTCTTTCCCCCCACGTCAACAGCGTCAGGACAGCACTCTGACTGTAACGAGTGAAAACATAGCGACGCTTGCTACCTACACACTACCGCAGACGAACCCCGAGTTCACCTCCGATCTGGCGCCGACGCCATTTCTCCAGAGTACCCACCCTCGCCTGGTCGCCCAGGCCCAGCAGATCCTTGGCACTGAACACGACGCAGAGAAAGCGGCGCACCGGCTCCTCGACTGGACGTATACGACCCTCGACAAAGTCCCGACGGTCGGTATGCCCACCGCTTTGGAAGCTCTGGAAAGCAAGAGAGGGGACTGTAACGAACATGCAGTGTTGTTCACTGCCCTGGCCCGTGCGGCTGGACTCCCCGCCCGAGTGGCTGCAGGTGTGGTATATTTCGACGGCGCGTTCTACTATCACGCCTGGTCCGAGGTATGGCTGGGACAGTGGGTGGCGGTAGACCCAGTCTTCCATCAGTTTCCCGCCGACGCGACCCACGTCAAATTCGTCACGGGCGGGCCAGAAGAGCATATCGCTCTTCTGAAGATTATCGGCAAAGTCGGGATAGAGATCGTAGAATCCAACTAATTGCGAGCGAGAAGCGTCTCTTCTTTTCTCCTGACCACTGACGACTGCATACTGATTACTCTTCCGTGAGGAGCGCATGATTCAACTCGAACATCTGACCAAACGCTTTGGCTCGTTCACCGCGGTGAATGACCTGTGCCTGGATATCGCCGAAGGCGAGATCTTCGGCTTCCTCGGTCCGAACGGCGCCGGAAAAACGACCACCATCCGTATGATGATGGGCTTGCTCAAGCCCACGACCGGACGCGTGGTGTTAGGCGGGCATGACCTCACAGCGGATCCACTCGCGGCTAAGGCCATCTCCGCGTTCATCCCAGATCGGCCTTTTGTGTATGAGAAGATTTCGGGCCGCGAGTTTCTCGACTTCGTCGGCGGGCTGTACCAGGTGCCCGCGGCAACGCGCCAGACGCGTGTGGACGAGTCACTCGATCTGTTCGCCTTGTCGGATTGGGGCGACGAACTGGTCGAGAACTTCTCACACGGCATGAAGCAGCGCTTGGTAGTGGCGGCGGCGCTACTCCATGATCCGCAAATCTTGGTCATCGATGAGCCGATGGTCGGCATGGACCCGATCGGCGCACGCATGTTCAAGGCGCTGTTGCGTTCGCTCTCGCTTAAGGGCAAGACGGTTTTCATGTCCACGCACAGCCTGGAGGTGGCAGAGGAGTTGTGCGATCGCATCGGCATCATCCTGGGTGGCCAATTGATCGCCCTGGGCACGCTCGATGAGCTACAGCACCGCGCGAACGAAGGCCGGCTCGAAGACATTTTCCTCAAACTCACAGCCGCGCCGGATATGTTGGAAGTGATCGAAGCCTTGCGAGCGTAATATGAAACAGTTGCCAGTTCCCGGAGAGCAGTTATCAGAAAGAAAGAGGGAGCAGTTGCCAACCCCTGCTCCGAGTTTTTGGTTGTCTCCACTGGAAACTGGCAATTGGCTACTTCTCCTGATCCCCCGCTTCCTCGCCGCGCGCAATGGACTCCGCCGCATGGGTCGCGGTGGACAGGCCCGCAGCTTGCTGCTGGCCACACTGATTGTGCTCTTCTGGTGCGGGATCTTTTGGTTCTTCCATCGCACCCTCGACTACTTTCGCACCATCCCCGATCTCGGACCGGTCCTGAGTCAGAAGCTGCTCAGCATGATCTTCCTCACCTTCTTTGCCATCTTGTTGTTCAGCAATGTGATCACCAGCCTCTCCACTTTCTTTCTCTCACGTGATCTCTTGCTGCTGGTTCCCGCTCCGGTGGCACCTTCCCGCCTGTTCGCCGCCAAGTTCACCGAGACCTTGGTCGATTCGTCATGGATGGTGCTGCTGTTCAGTGGACCGGCTTTTCTGGCTTACGGCGTTGTCTACGGCGGCGGGCTGACGTACTACCTGGTGGTCCTCCTGACTTTCGTTCCCTTTCTCATCATCCCCGCGGCTTTGGGGGTGATCGCCACGCTGATCCTGGCATATGCCTTACCGGCGCAGCGGGGCAAAGACATGCTGCTGGTGTTTTCCACTCTATTCCTTAGTCTTCTTTATCTGCTCTTCCGCCTCCTCCAGCCCGAGAAACTGGTCAACCCGGAGGCCTTCTCCGACTTCCTCGCCTTTGTCGCGGCGATGCAGACGCCGTCCTCACCCTTCTTGCCGAGCACTTGGGCGACCGAAGTGATACTCCCCTTCCTCGGGCTCAAAGGCGGAGATGCCTTGTTTCACTACTTGCTCCTTTTGAGCACAGCGCTGTTCTTGCTGGTGGCGGGTTCGTCACTGGCAACCAGCTTGTACCCCCTCGGCTGGTCGAAAGCTCAAGAAGGTCAGCGGCGGCGCGGCCTGCGACGCTGGTGGGACATGGCGGTCCAGGGCGTGGCCGGACTGTTTCCCTCCTCTCTGCGAGTGATTGTGGTAAAGGACTTGAAGACTTTCTTTCGTGATACCGGTCAGTGGTCGCAACTTTTCATGCTGCTGGCGCTGATCGTAGTCTATGTCTATAACTTCAGTGTTTTGCCGATTGGTGGCAGCGCGCTGAGAACGTTCTATCTGCAAAATATCGTGTCGTTCTTCAATTTGGCATTGGCCGGGTTTGTCATTGCCGCCATCGCCGTACGCTTCATCTTCCCCGCAATCAGCCTGGAAGGCAAAACCTTCTGGATACTCAAGAGCGCGCCTGTGCTGCTACGCCGCCTGTGGTGGAGCAAATTCTGGGTGGGATTGCTGCCGCTGCTCGTTCTCGGCGAGTTACTCGTCAGTATCACCAACTATTTTCTCGGCGTTTCGCCGTTCATGATGATCCTCTCCACAGTCACCTTGTTTTTCCTCACGTTTAGTATTGTCGCCTTGGGCATGGCCGTCGGGATCGCCTACCCCAATTTCACCGCCGAACACAGCGCCAAAATCGCCGCTAGCTTCGGCGGCGTACTCTACATGATTCTGTGTGTCGGATTTATTGGTCTGGTTGCCGTGCTCGAAGCCTGGCCGGTGTACATCATCATGATAAACAAGCTCCAGCACATGCCGCTCTCCGCCGCGCAGTGGAGCAGTGTGATCTCCTCCTTCAGTCTGGCTCTGGCCTTGGCGCTCGGCGTGTTCAGTTGCTCCACTCGCTGGAGCATCACCCGTCTAGAAGAGATGGAAGTATCTTTGTAAGAGAGGGGAAACGGCAAAACGGCGAAATGGGGAAAAGAATTGTCCTTTTGCTTGTGGGTTTGTGTTTGGTTGTACCTTGGTCAGGTGCGGCAAAGGAGGAAATCGTGGAAGAGCAGGTGACGTTTCCGGTTGGTGATATCACGCTGGAAGGTTTGTTTTGGATGCCACCACAGACGCCAACGATCGGCGCGGTGCTGTGCCATCCGCATCCGCTCTACGGTGGTGAGATGCATAATAATGTTGTCTCAGCCCTGGCCGATGCATTGCAACAAGCTGGAGTGGCGACGTTACGTTTCAATTTTCGCGGCGTAGGCCGTAGCGGCGGCGAGCATGGCGCCGGCGAGGCGGAGGTCGAAGATGTGAAGGCCGCGGTCTCTTACCTGTTGAGTCGTCAAGCCGTGCCTACTGTAGTCGTGGCAGGCTATTCGTTTGGTTCGATGGTCGGGCTGCGTGCTGGCGTAGCGGATTCGCGTGTGCATAAGCTCATTGGTGTAGCCTTACCGGTTGGGGTCAGTGATCCTTCCTTTTTGCTCGGCGTGACTAAACCTAAGCTGCTGATTAGCGGAGACCGCGATAATTACTCGCCGATTCCATCTCTACAGAGTCTCTTCGCCAAGCTGCCTGAGCCCAAGACGCTCGTCACGGTCCAAGGCGCAGACCACTTTTTCTGGGGGCAGGAGGAAGAAGTGGCTAAGGCGGCAGTAGAGTTCTTGAAGAAGGACTAAAGTGTCTATCCAAGGGGATCGCACCCTCGCATTGTTCGAGACTCTCCCTCAGTATTATAATGAGCCAAGAGGTAACCCTATGAGCCAAGTTGTCGAGATTAATGAAGAAGGGACGCTCCGCCTTCCTCCTGAAGTGATTGAACAAGTGAAGCCACATAAACGCTTCGCGGTTGAAGTGGATAATGGGACTTTGATCCTGCGCCCGGAAACCAAGGAGCAGCCGTTCTGGGCGACAGCCACGCCGGAAGAGTGGGTAGAACATTTTCACCAATGGCTGGCGAGTATCAGGGTTCGTGAAAGTGGGCCGCCACTGCCTGACGAAGCTTTGCGTCGAGAGAATATCTACGACTGATGCCTATCATTCTGCTGGACACGAACATCCTGCTTCGTTTTTGCAACCCGACTTCGCCAAAGCATGTTGACGTGGAGCGGGCTGTTTCCAGGCTCCGATTGCGAGGTGACCTGCCCTTTATCACTGCTCAAAACATCATCGAGTTCTGGGCTGTCGCGACGCGGCCATTGGACGTTAATGGTCTGGATTGGAGCGTGCAGAAAACGGCAAGTGAGATTGACCAGCTTCTCAACACGTTTCCGCTCCTGAAGGACTCGCCGGATATTCTGCCGCACTGGTTGACGCTCGTGAAAGCCCACGACATCAAAGGCAAAAAGGCACACGACGCTCGCATTGTCGCGACGATGCAGGCGCACGGTGTCACCTCCCTCCTCACTTTCAACACTGACGATTTTAAGGGCTACCCGAACATCACTCTTCTGCACCCGAACGACGTGGCCTGAGGAGGCTCAACGGATGCCCCAACGTGAACGCCAACAAACTGTGCTTGAGCTTCTCAAGAACCTTCGCAGCCTAGACTCGCTCAAAGAATTGTTCTGGTCCGAGCTGAACTACGAGCGTGTGAACGAACCGCTGTCCCGCCGAGCCTGGACTGATACGGCAGCCCAAGCTCTGGCGGAAGACCCCGTGCTGTTCGCGGGTGGAGGAAGCAGCAACGACTTTCATGTCATCTACGCTCGCCTCACATCAAACCAACTATTGCTGGGGCAGGCATTCCTGGTCACGGGGCGACGGTGCTGTTTTCTGACCGCGAGCCCACGCAACAAAAGCGCCTGGGACGTGTATCACCAGATCAAGCTTTTCCACCAGGACGACAAGACCGACCTGCCGCTGGACCCGCCAAACTTGAAAGAATACTTTCGGCTCATCGAGAAGGGCGAGAAGAAGCTGCCAGATCTCCTCTATCACCTTCAGATCCGGCGTCTCCGTAAGCACGTCTTGCGCTGGTATGGATTCGCAGCCGATACACATCAACCATTAAGAGAAATGAGCGATGAAGAGGTCCGCCCCTATCTGACCGATGTGCAACGGGCCTACGTCATCGTCGGCGGGCGACATCAGTTCTTCCCCAAGCGTGAACTGGAAACCATCGAGTACAACATCGAAGAAACCTACCAGGGGCTCTACCAGGAACTGCGCGGGTACTTGGGCAAGCCGGTGGGTCAGGCTTCTAGCCTGACGCGAGCACAGGCAAGGATGCCTGTGCCGCCAAATGAACTCACCTACGCTCGTTATGGGTTGTGGCACTACGTTGCCAAAGAGAAGCAGCGGCGGGAACCCTATATCAGCTTGCAACGAGCAGGAGCGAACCTGCGCGGCTTAATTCGAGTGTTGCTGTTCAAACGGTTTGAGTCGAGCGTCCACGCCTTTAAGGAAACCGTCCGCCGCCTGCTACGGGTGCATGAATCATTCGTCGTAGCATTGGCCCAAGGGATCGTACCTGCGGGCGCGGAAGCCCAAACTATTCTGTACGAATCCGACTATGAAGAAGAAACCGATCTGTTGGACGCCCTGCGGGAGGTTTCCACTCGCTACAATACAGCGGATTTCGACCTTGAGCGGCTACAAGAGCACCTAGAACACGATATTCGCTTGTTGAAAAAAATCCTTGAGATGGTCGAGCCCATCACTCCGGCTAAAGACGCCAAACTGCAAACGCTCAGGCAGCGACTAGCAGACAAGCCGCTCAAGGATGGTAAGCGTCTGATCTTCACCCAGTATGCCGATACGGCGCGTTACCTTTTTGAGCACTTGAACCCCGGAGGCAAGCGGGATGACATCGAAGTGATCTACAGCGGAGATAAGAGCAAAGCCCGAGTAGTGGGCCGGTTCGCGCCACAGGCCAACCCAGAGTACCGGTTCCAGGCGAACGAGTCAGAATTGTTCACTGTCATTGCCACTGACGTATTGGCCGAAGGTTTGAACCTGCAAGACTGCGACAAGATCATCAATTACGATCTGCACTGGAACCCGGTACGGCTTATCCAACGGTTTGGCCGCATCGACCGGATCGGCAGTGATTACGACAGGATCTACGGCTTTAACTTCCTGCCGGAGACCGGCATCGAACGCAATCTGGGGTTGCGTCAGACGCTCCATAATCGCATCCAGGAAATTCACGATTCTATTGGAGAGGACTCGGAAATCCTTGACCGCACAGAGCAACTTAACGAAGAAGCGATGTATGCTATCTACGAGAAGAAAGGTGGACAGTTAGAGTTGTTTGATGCTGAAGAAGAGGAATTTGTGGACCTCAATGAGGCCGAGGAGATCTTGCGACAGTTACGGCGAGAGAACCCAGGTGAATATGAGCGTATTGTCAGCCTGAGAGACGGAATTCGCACTACCAAGCCGTCTACCAATGAAGGGCTGTACGTGTTCTGCCAGGCGGGGCGTTATCAACAGTTGTTCCTGCTAGATGAAAGGGGCGAGGTAGTATCAAGGGACATCCCTCGCATCCTCGGCACCATCAAATGCGGACCAGACCAGAAGGGAGCGGCGTTACCGGCTGGTTACAACAAAGCAGTGATGCATGTGAAGCGTCGGTTCATCGAAGAGGTCAAGCACCGTCAGACTGAACGCGAACACTCGCTCTCTCTAACTCAAGGTCAACGGTACGTTTTGCGAGAACTGCGTATCCTCTTTGGGGCAACCACGGACGAAGATGAGAAAGCTCAGATCAACATTCTGGAAAAGGCGTTTCGCGGGCCAATGCTCCCAGCCCTTAACCGAGAGTTGAATCTTTTGCGCCGTAACGGCGTGACTGGCCCGGAGTTCCTGAAGATCCTCGTGCGTCTCTACCACCAGCACAACATGCGAGACTGGTTGGATCGCCGCAGTCCGCAACTTGAAGACCAGTCCATTCCCAAGATCGTTTGCAGCGAAGCCCTGGTATGACTTCGATGAGGAGCACGGATCATGGAGTGCGCTACTTGGAGAGCCGACAGAAGAAAAGCTCGGTATTCAGAACGCCCATCTCGGGGAAGTCTTGCTTGCTGTAATCAACAGTGAA
>JBGPOI010000196.1:0-8333 GCA_041487975.1 Binatia bacterium
CCTCCTTTGCTAGTTTTCCGCGTATTTCATTCTGACACAGTTCGGATCTGCAACCCCGCAGGTAACGACTCATCAAGAATGCGCGCTTGCTCTTTTGCCTCTAAGACAACAACTTCAAGGACCTGCTGAGACCAACGCTGGCCTGTCGGTAAAGGCGCTAAACGTTCGGCCACTCTCCGGCGCAGTTCCTCGTCGAGATCGCGCGTGCGATCACCGGTATAGCGCGCCATCTGCACCACGGCAAATGCCAGCGTTTCCGGTTTTCGCCACTCGCCGCGTAGTAATCTTTCGATCCACGCTGCAGCGGTCTCAGGCCGCACCACACAATTCGCCGGACCGGAGAGAAGCGCTCGTGCGCCCAACCGTGATAAGGCCCAGATTTCCTGGTCCGAGGCTTTGCCCTTTTCCATCGACCGGACTAATTCTCCGCCAAGGTCGGCTTTGACCTCGGCAGGAAGCCGCTCACAACTGCCCATCACTTGCCACATCTCACGGATTTCCTGAGGCCCGACTTTGGAGCGGCCCGCCTTGATTTTGTTTTTGAGCTTAGGCAGCAGCCAGGGCGCGATGTCATTATACAGCACGGTTTGCTGCTGACGGCTGAGCCCGCCCGCAACCCGCTTCCACAGGTTCCACCACTCGGCGCGGCACTGTACCGCGTTCCCGTGCAACGGCCCGCGAGGGTAGAGTTTCCACAACTGCTGCAAGCACCACTCATCAGTCGAGTGGCCGAATCCCGGGCGCAGGCAGAAGCCAATTAGGTTGAGCCAGCGGGCCTCGTGTTCCGCTCCGCGTTCTCGCCCTTTCTCCTGTTCCCACAACGCGTCCCACAGCCGACGGATCGCGCTGAGCGGCCAGCCCTCTTTGTTTGTTCCGAGCGTCTGCTCAAGCTGACGCGTGAGGTTCTGGGGAGTCACCGCTTCTCTGAGAGACGGAGCAGCAGAAGCGAACACCGTCTGGATCAATTGCACGGCCTCGGCGAGCAGGATTTCGTCCACCACATGCTCCTCACTCACCGTTCCAGGCGCAGGCAACGGCGCTACATTCCCTTCCCCGCGCAATTGGAACTGCAGGCGCCAGCGGTGATTCGTCTGTCGCGCCTCACACCACAACTCCAGGGTGCCGACTTCGGTAAACTTTGCCGAGACCTGCACCGGGATTTTCACTACCCCAGCTTTTTTGCCGAAGCGTAACACTGTACGAATCGCTGGTAAGGAAGAAAGTTGCGCCGCCGGTAATGTTAAAACCGCCCCCGCTCGATCTGTCATGCGGGTGCTCGACGCGTACAGCGGAAAACTCACCGGCTGATTGGCCAGGACCTCGAACTCCGGCTCAGCAAGGTGGACTTCTTCGCCCTCTTCCATACCGTGGCGGACGAGGCACAGGGCGGAAACCAGACCGTCCGAGGCAGCTGGTTGGGAAGTACCAAGGCCAATGTAGTAAGCACGAGCGCTGCCGCCGCCAATCCGCACCCCTTGCCCACGGCGGACCAGCCCATAGTACGCCGCGCCATAAGCAACCGCGAGGTCGAGACTGGTGTTGGTCAGGACCGTGGGCCGCCAGGGCGTCCCCTCTGCCACTGGAAACCAACTGGCAAGAATCTCGACAATGCGTTCACGGATCGCCAGGGGAGTCAACGCGCCGCCATTGAAAAGGATCGCGTCCGGTCTTCCCAACGGGTTGTCTGAGGACCCAGCATGTTGACGCAGGAAAAAAGCCAGGTGGCGGGGGATTTCCGGCTCAGCGGCGTAGGGCAAGCCAAATTCTTGCAGCCCTACCCGCGCCCCACGTCTGGGCACGACATCCGGATCGGTGCGGGGGAAGAAACCGTCGAGCACGACCTGCTCGACTTCCGCGCGTGTCAAAATATCACTGAGTGTGCCGCCAACCACGGCGCTCCCTCGACCAGCAAGCGTCAAGGCAACGCTCTGCCGGTTCGGATCGGCAAACAGATCTTCTTTCGCCATGCGGCAAATATGAGTAAGGGTATGCCACCGTTGAGCGTCCAGGCGACCACCCTTAGTGAGCCGTGCTTCCACCAGTCGGGCCAGGGCAATGTCCATGTTGTCGCCGCCCAGGAGCAAATGGTCACCAACCGCGACCCGCTCAAGCTGGAGTTGGGTCTTGCCCTCGGTCACGGCGATCAAGCTCAGGTCGGTGGTACCGCCGCCCACATCACACACCAAGATCAGACTGCCCGCGTGCAAATGCGTCTGCCAGGAATCCGTGTGTGCGGCCAGCCAGGCGTAAAACCCGGCCTGGGGCTCTTCAAGCAACGTCACCCGTAACAGCCCGGCCTGTTCCGCCGCCTGCACGGTCAATTCCCGCGCAACCTCATCGAATGACGCCGGCACGGTGAGGATCACCTGCTGTGCTTCGAGCGCGTGCTGCTTTCCTATCCGCTGATTCCAGGCCTCACGGATGTGCAACAGATAGCGGGCCGACACCTCGACCGGAGACAGCTTCTTCATCTCCGGCGGGCCCCCCCAAGGGAGGATGGCTGCGCTGCGGTCTACATCAGGATGGCAGAGCCATGACTTGGCCGAGGAGACCAGCCGTCCAGGCACGCGCGCGCCCTGTGTCCGGGCGAACAAGCCGACGGCATAGTCGCGGTCGCGATCCCACGGCAGCGCCAGACTTCCAGCGGGCAGGTCATGAGTGCCGGGCAAATAAAGGAACGAAGGCAACGTCGGCAGAGACGCCACCGTCGCTTCGTTGACAAGCTGGGGGATAGGAAAGTGCTGCACCGCCGCGGAGCGCGCGGTGTCGATATAAGCGACTGCGCAGTTCGTCGTGCCGAGGTCGATACCGACCAGGTAGCGAGAATAAAGAGGAGTTTGAGTCGGAGAAACGCGTTCCACGGAGAAAGAAGCCTGCGACGAGGAGAATGACGGGTTCGTTACTCTTCACCGGCCGTCCGCACGTTGAACTCTAACTTCCAGCGGTGAGTCTCGTCGCGCGAGACCGCCCAGAGTTCGAGCGTCCCCACTTCGGTGACATGCGTACGCAGGCGTACAGGGATGGTCACCCCTTCCTGGCCAATCCATGACAGGGTCGTCTCCAGCGGGGTCAGTTCCTCGATATCTTCACCAGGTTCTTCAAGCAACTGGCCAAGCTGGTCCTCGCGCCGAGTAGTTGAGCCTAGGAAACGGAACTGCGCCGGCTCGCCCACCACCAGGCCGAACTCCTGGCCGGGAATGTCACTCTCGGTTCCCTCCTCCACGCCGAAAGGAACCACACAGAGCGCCTTGAGCGGTGCGGCGATGCCGGGCACGGCCGGCATCGAGGTCTCGATACCGATGTAGTACGACCGCGCCGCACCGCCACGGATACGCACGCCTTTGCCACGTCGCGCTAAGCCATAGTACGCCGCGCCACAAGCCACCGCGTGGTCGAGGTCGGTTCCCGTCAGCGTACGGAGGTCCGCTCCTCCTTCGTGCGAGAGCCAACCATTGAGTACGTCAACCACACGCTGGCGCAGCAGAGTCGCTTTCATCACGCCACCGTTGAACAAAATGGCCGTCGGATGGACGAAGGTACGGGCGTCAGCCTCAGACGTACGCTGGCGCGTGAGAAATTTGGCCAGATGCCGGGTTACCCCCGCGTCCACCGCGTAGGGCAGACCCATCTCCTGAAAGCCCACCCGCCGACCGGTTTTGGGCAGGTCAGTGGGTTCACAACGGGGGAAAAAACCATCCACCAGTGTGGCTTCGAGTTCTTTGCGAGTCAGTTCGGCGCGAATCGTGCCGCCGATGACGCTGCTGCCACGACCGAGGATGGCCAGCGACTGGCTCTTCGGCGCATCGGGTTGGAGCAGCGTTTCTTTCGCCGCACGACAGTTCTGACTCAAGCCACGCATCTGCCAGGTATCGAGCTTGGTCCCTTTGGCGGCCAACCGTTGCTGCACGGCATAAGCCAAGGCCAGGTCCATGTTGTCCCCGCCGAGCAGGATATGCTCGCCGACAGCAACACGCTTGAGTTCCAGTTCGCCGCCTTCATCGGAAACGGCGATCAAACTGAAGTCGGTGGTCCCGCCACCAACATCACACACCAAGATGACGTCCCCCACCTTCACCTGCTTACGCCAGCGCTCGCCCATGCCGTGGATCCAGGCATAGAAAGCCGCCTGCGGTTCTTCCAACAATCGCACTGCCGGGAGTCCGGCTCGCTCAGCGGCCTGCACTGTCAGTTCGCGCGCCGCCGCGTCGAACGACGCCGGCACGGTGAGCAAGACTTCCTGGTGCTCTAGCGCCAGCTCAACATCGTCCCGCGCCATGAAGAAGTTCCAGGCGTTGCGGACGTGCAGCAAATACTGCGCTGAGACCTCCAGGGGAGACATTTTCTTGAGATCGTCGCCTCCCCCCCAGGGTAAGATCGGCGCGGTGCGGTCCACTCCCACATGGCAGAGCCAGGACTTGGCCGACGAGATCAACCGGGCCGGCACCTCGGCGCCGCGCACGCGCGCTAGAGTACCCACGACAAAAGGCAGATCCTCCGCCCACGGCAGCGTCAGACTGCCGGCGGGAAACTCGTGTCCGCCCGGCAAATAGAGGAAAGACGGCAACATATCGCGCTCCTCCACATTGCCCGGAGTCACAAGCTGAGGAAGGTGGAGAAGCTGGATTGACGGGTGGTCAACGTCTGGGGTTTGCGTGTCTACATAGGCAACCACGCAGTTGGTGGTGCCGAGATCAATGCCAACGATATAACGAGAAGAAGTCATGTGGTTCAGATCGTAAAGCGTAAAATGCAAAACGTAAAATGGGGGTGTGGTATTCCCCCTTACGTTGTACGTTTTAATGCTTATTTTACACGTTTTCCCAGCATGCTGGTCATGCGCTGCAACGCGGGCGAGATGTCGTGCGGGTCCAGGTGAACATCCAGAATGCAGAAGCTGTCGGTGTAGGCACGGGCAGCCTGGAGCGCGGCATCGAGTTGCTCTTCCGTCTCGACGTTAAACCCCTTGCCGCTGCCCAGGATCTCAGGAATACGGCTGAATTGCCAGAGAAGCACATCATTGAAAGGCCCGTCCAACATGGGGCGCTCAGTTCCGTACCCACAGTTATTTAAGACTACCACAATCGGGTTCAACTTGAACCGCACGGCGGTGGACAGTTCCATGCCCGTCATTTGGAAACCGCCATCGCCGACAATTACCAGCGGGCGCAGTTGCGGGTTCGCCAGTTGGGCGCCGAGGCAAGCGGGGACGGCAAATCCCATCGACGTGTAGTACGCCGGCGAGAGAAACTCCGTGTGACCATGAATGAACAAGTCCGCGCTGCCAAACAGCGAGTCTCCGGGCTCAGCGATGACGACTGTGTTGTCGTCCAGGAAAGCGTTCAGCCGCTGGAACACTCGCTGGACTGTGACCTTCTGTCCCGGTATCGGGGAGAAAGCCGCTGGCATGACCGGATGCGGGATCGGGCCGGTTTCCCGCGGAGCAATGTCGGCAACGTTCAGCCTTTGCAGGAAATCCTGCGGCAAGATCCCTTCGTAGATGTGGTGGCGAATGGACGTTTTCTCGCTGGTGACATAAATCGAGCGCCCCAGATCGAGGTTGGCCGTGTACATGCCCAGATCCATATCGCTCATAATCGCACCAAGCAGGATCAGGCAGTCGCTGGCTTCGACATACGCGCGGACATCTTCGTAACCCAAGGCGCCTTCATAAACGCCAAGATACCGGGGATGACGCTCGGCGATCACCGATTTACTCAGGAGCAGAGACGCAACCGGAATGTTGGTTTTTTCCACGAACTGGAGCAGAACATCTTGGAGCCCAAAGCGATGGATTTCCACGCCAGCGATGATAACGGGTTGACGCGCCGCGTTGATCATGTCCGCCGCTTCACGGATGGCTTCGCCAAGGGCGTCAGGGTCGCTGGTGTCCTGTAGCTCTGGGGGCCGGTGCGACGCCAGGCCGGGTGTGGCAACCATGTCGCGAGGGATTTCGATGTAGACCGGCCGTTTGTAACGCAGCGCCGCTGCCAGAACACGATCAATCTCACGAAAGGCCGTCTCAGGATCGTGTAACACCGTGGAGGCAATCGTGAGTTGTTCAAACACTTTGTACTGGGTATCGAAGTCCCGCACCTTGTGATGAAGCAAGGGATTCTTCACCCGTTCTTTCGTACCCGGCGCGCCGCTGATGACCACCACCGGCGACTTCTCCGCAAACGCCTGGGCGGTCGTATTAGCGACTTTCAAGCCACCGACACAGTACGTGACGCACACCACTCCCAGGCCGCGCACACGCGCATAGGCATCCGCGGCAAAGCCGGCTCCCTGTTCATCGCAGGTGTTGACGACTTGCAGGGGGCTCTCAACTAGTTGCTGATAGAAACCCAGCACGTAATCTCCCGGCACACCGAACACGTGGCGCACGCCGTGGGAGTAGAGCCGTTGAATGAGATAAGCGCCGATGCTCTGCGACGTTTCCATAGCGAACGGTTTACTCGGGAATTTCCACTTCCGCAGGCGCGACAATCTTCGGGTCCTGACCCGCCGGCTGGGCAGGGAGTTTGACCTGAGCGGCACGCCAGCCGGCGTGCCGCAGCGACCCGTGGAATGGCGGTTCGCCACTTACGTTGCCGGTCAGACGAATGGCTGAGGGGTCAAAGCCTTTGGGGACGGTGACTTCGTCCCCTTCCTGCCCGTTCAGCACTGGCTCCAGCGTCAGGTGCTCGGTCAGGACCTGATGGCACGCCTTGTGAATCTCACGGACCGCCGCACCAATCTGGCCATCATCGTACGGCTGGATGTCTTCCCGGAGAAAGTCTACCAGTCGCCCTTCACGCTGGAACAGGGCAAGCAGTTGCACAGCCGCGTCGGACGTGGGCTTTGGCGGCGGAGGCGGAGGAGCTGCTTTTCTGGTCTCGGGCTGAGCAGGAGTTGGTTTCACTTCCTGAGCGATCTCTCCTCCGGTGACAAGGTTCGGCAGGATGAGCAACAATAACAGCCCTACGGCCAGCGGCGCGCCAACGAAGTAGAAGACATAGCTGAGACAATTAGAAGATTCATACCCATGCAGGTCAGCTCCTACCACAAGCACAGGGCCGATCACGCATGTACCAAACGGAGCGTGTGTCATTACGACATAGTTGGCTGCTGCTAGTAGCGCTGCCAGAAACATGATCAGGACCAGCGCAGAAGATTTCAGTTTCGCTTGCAAGGCTATTCCTTCTCTAAAAGAAAGGTGGGCAATGCCCACCCTACACCTCTCTAAGACCAACCCCTAGCACCTGGCACCCAGCCCCCCTCCTAGTCCACCACGCAGGCCTGGGCGAGGTCAGCAAAGAGATGCCAGCGCAGGATACTGCGCGGCTCTTGGATTAGGCCGCTGGTCAAGCCGATAAAGACCAATTCACGGGCGGGGTCTGCCCACGCCATAATGCTGCTGGCACCAGCGTGACCAAACGTACGAGGTGAAGCGAGCGAGCCAAAATAGGTTGGGAAGATCCCCGTGCCGCGCATCCAGAAACCCAAACCACGGTTGGCGGGAATCCTGGGCCACTGCATGGCGACGCGGATGGGCTCGATCAAGCGGTCTTCCATGTCACCGGTATGAATCGTGGTCGCCAGCTCAACTATCGCTGGGCTCAGAAGACGCACGCCGTCCAGCTCTCCACCGTTGAGCCACATCTGGTAGAAACGCGCCAAGTCGAAGACGGTTGAATATGAACCCGCGCCTGGCACGGCCGCTCCTTGGATAGTCGGATCATTAAACGCTTCGAGAAATTCGATGGGGAAAGGCGCACCGCCAGTATCCAGCGCCTGCAACGGCACTCGACGCACCTGCATGTCTGACCGCACACCCATGTGCGAGTCCTTCATACCTAGCGGTCCATACAGATCTTCCGCGCACATCTGCGCAAAGCTGCGCTTGCCACCATCTACCCGACGCGCGATTTCAGCCAGGATCCACGAGCCGGTCAGCCCATGATAATGCACAGCCGTACCCGGTTCATGTTCGAGGGGCTGAGCGCAGATTTTCGCGATCGTCGCATCCCAGTCAGCCCATTTGGGCATTGGCCAGTCCGGCGCCAGGTTAGGGAAACCAGAGGTGTGAGTCAGCACCTGGGAAATGGTAGCGCTGCGTTTGCCATTGGCGGCAAATTCAGGAATGTAGTCCGCAACTTTGTCACACAGCCGCACCTCGCCCTGATCGGCTTTCATCAACAGCATCGTCGCGGTAATCGGCTTGGAGGTCGAGAACAAGCAGAAGATGTCGTCAGGCTTGGCAGCCCGGTTCTTCTTGGGCTCTGACTGCCCTACGCCGCGAGCGGCGACGATTTTACCACGGCGAGCGAGAAGAAACGCACCGCCGTACAACC
>JBGPOI010000197.1:0-8313 GCA_041487975.1 Binatia bacterium
AGCGCGCGCTTGATATCCGTGCACACCTCTGGGAAGGTCTCCAAGCGCGCCATGGCTTCCTCCTGAAAATCGAGAGGAACACGGGAGACCGGGTACCCAGCCTGCGCATAAGCTGCCATAAGCACCCGGTAACAGGCGATGACTCGCTGACACTCCTGCGAGTCCTGGCGGTTGAAGAGGATCAGGTGTAAGGCGCGGCTCATGCGTGGCCCACATACGTACTCAGTGATGTACTCCAGTCCGTGCTCACTCAGAATACGGCGCGACATCGCCTGGTGCTGGTTGGCAATCGCGCCGACCATGGGCATGGGAGGCAGAAACCAGCAGGCGCCGCCACCAGGACGCCAGTTGAGCAGCCCCAGCTCACTATCTGTGGGTCGGCCGTTGAACGTGTCGATATGGATCTTCAGGAGGCGACTGTCTTGAGCTTCCTCGTGCGAGATGTAGCGGGCTTTCCCGGAACGGCCGAAGTGGGACTTCATGCGCTCGACCAAAGGCAGCAGCGCCTCGTCTGACGCGCCATAGAATGCGCCGGAGACGCACCAGGCGCCGATGCCGTGTTCCCGCTGCAACTCGCGGCGCACGTCGTCCGGCAGAGGCGTGCGGCCACCCGTGCGCTCGAATGGATAGGTCGTCTCCGTCCCGAGTCCGTAGAGATCGCTGGTCACTTTGATCAGCGTAGG
Organism: Binatia bacterium; assembly: GCA_041487975.1. GTDB lineage: Bacteria > Desulfobacterota > Binatia > Bin18 > Bin18 > JACQEL01. The sequence continues at coordinate 684 of JBGPOI010000197.1, forward strand.
CACGATGTTGTTGAGTTTGAGCGGACGAACCAACTCGATGATCTCGCCAAAGTCCTCGTCATCAGGAAACAGGAAGAAAAAAGCGCGGACCGCTGACGGTCGTGGCATGAGCCACACGCCCAGCCGAGTGACGATGCCGAAATTGGACTGCACGAACAGGCCGTCGAGAAATGGGCCGTAGCCGTATTTTGCGAGGTGCCAGGTGCGCGCGCCGGGGAGCGCGCCGTCGGCCGTGCGCAGGATCCGTCCATCGCCAAGCACGACTTCCAGGCCACAGCTCATGCCGAAGTGATCAAAGTAGGGAGTGTAGCCGGCTCCTTTATCCAGGGTGTTGCCGACGATGCCACCAGTGGGCGGTCCGGAGGTGGTATCAAGCATGAGTCGGTGACCACGCCGTCCCAGCTCGTCATACATCTGTTGATACGTCACTCCGGGTTCGATCTCGGCAAAGCACAACGTTTCGTCGATCTCCAGGATGCGATTCATGCGCGCGCCCATATCTACAACGACGCAACCCGGCCTCGTTGGGCTCTTGAGACCGAGACCGCTATTTTCCCCGGTACTGATGCTGTAGAGCGGCACGCGATGTTGGTTGGCGAGGCGGACGATCGCTTGCACGTCCGCAGTCGAAGCCGGGTACACGACGCCCGCGGGATGTCGATCTCCACCCGGCAGTAGATTGCGGCCGTAACGCGTGACGGTTTCCACGGAGGTATCGATGGCGGCGTCGCCGAGAGAGTGGCGGAGAGTGTCGAAGAAAGCAGGCGGTATTTGTGTACTCAATGAGATTTTCCCTTCCGAACGAAAGTGATCCGGTCTCTGTCAGCCATGTCTATAATTTGCCGATCTGCCGCAGCACCGCCGCCTGGTCCCAGTAGATGCGCTCGGCGGCCATTTTGCCGTCGCGGAACTGAATCACGATCACCAATTCCGCCTCAATCGTCTTGCCGGTGGGGGGAATGCCGGGTAAGAACCAGTCCATCTGCTTGCTATGGACAAGGCGGACCTTGGCTTCTTCAACGATGGTATCTTCGGTCATCACACGATTTGTGACGGTATGCTCCCACTCAGACGGAATCGCAGGAATAAACATATCCCGGTAATAGGGCCTGAGTTCGGCCTTTCCCTTGCCGCCCGAGCGGGTGGGCATGTGCATGACCGAGGCGTCCTCGACCATAGTGGACAGCGACAGGTCCACGTCCTTGGTGACGAACTCGCCGACGAGGTGCTGTTCCCACAGTTTGAGATTGTCTTGGGCGGACATAGTTGATTCTCCTCCTTAGACAAAAATGTCCAACGGTAAAAAGGCGGATACGACGAAGTTCGGCATATCGACCAGTTCACTGATCTTCAGATCGACCGCCACGCTGCAAATCGCGTAGGCCTGCTGGCGGGTGAAGCCGCGCTCAGCAACCAGATAGTCGATCATGTTGAGCAAGGCATTGCGCGCCGCCAGAGTTGCATCCTCGGAATGGTTGACGCCCTCCCGGGTATACGACTGGCCAGTGGTGGCGAAGAACCGCCGCGGCGCCGCCATCTCGGGTGTGGTGAAATAGTCGCTGCGGTAAAACTGCACGTCGCGGATGTTACGCGCTCTCGCCGCGCCTTTGATGAGGTTGAACGAACAGTAACAGGTAGACGCCATCTCGACCGCCGTGCCGCAACTCTCGCCATCGCCTTGAGCGAAGTGCGCGTCTCCCACGGAAAAGAGCGCGCCATGCACGTAGACGGGCAGGCGCAGAGTCGTGCCCTTGGTCAGTTGCTTGATATCGACGTTACCTCCGGTTTCATGCGGAGCAATGGTCCGCACGGCCGTGCGAGCAAGGACCGGGTCAGCCGGCACGGCGCCAGCGGCCTCGGGTAACAGCACCATGCCGCCACGCCCGGCCAAGTCAGCCTCGCGCCGGTTGATCTGCACCAACAGTTCGTGAGAGGGCGCGAGGCCGATGACACCCATAAACGGCGCGCCGGGAATACGCACGCCAGGCAGGTCTGGCGACGTGGCGAAGCCATTCGCGATAGTCCAGCGGACGATGTGCGGCTCGGGAAAAAGATCGCGCAGAAAACCGAAGCCGGGTATCTGGGTGGTGAAGCCAAAGGGCTGGGGCTCGATCTCGACAATGGTGACTTCGAGCAGGTCACCCGGTTCAGCGCCCTTGACGAAAATTGGGCCGGTCAAGGGATGGACAACATTCATATTGATCCGTCCCAGATCAGCGGCAGTCGAGTTCGGCGTAACTTGACCGTCCAAGGCATCGCGGGTCTCGATGCCGATCACCTGACCCGGGTCGATGGTTGCAACCGGTGGGATGTCAGGATGCCAGCGATTGTGGCCCTTGGCCGGCTCCTGGCTGAGCGTCTTGGCCCGATCAATGGCGATGTACACAGCAAAGTCGATACCCATACCTGATTTCCTCCTTGCGAGCCAAGCCCGCCGTCACAACCGCAACCCGGCGAAAGGTGAGGTTTCCCGCTCCGGACAGATGTTTTTTGACGCATACAGATTCAACACCTCTCCGTCAAGCCGTTAGACGCAACTTGACTTGCGCTCAGACTTCTTTAGTCTAGACCGTCCTTACACCTCCTCACCCTGTGAACCGAAAGGAACCCTTGTGGATCTGCTCAAAGAGTTCATCGAATTCTTCTTGCATCTCGACACGCATCTGCACACAGCCATCCAAGCCTACGGTGTCTGGACCTATCTTTTGCTTTTTCTCATCATCTTCTGTGAGACTGGTTTGGTGGTGACTCCGATCCTTCCCGGCGATTCCTTATTGTTTGCCGCCGGAGCCTTGGCAGCTGGTGGCTCACTGCATGTCATTTGGTTATTAGGACTGCTGAGCGTGGCGGCAGTGTTAGGAGATGCGGCCAACTACGCGATCGGGCACTTCATGGGGCCAAAGGTGTTTGCGCAAAAGGGGGGTCGTTTCCTGAAGAAAGAGTATCTCGACCGCACCCATCAGTTCTATGAAAAATATGGCGGCAAGACCATCATTATCGCCCGCTTTGTCCCCATCGTCCGCACCTTCGCACCGTTTGTAGCTGGAGTCGGCAGCATGACGTACTGGCGGTTCGCCAGTTACAATGTCATCGGCGGCGTGGCCTGGATCACGATTTGTCTGTTCGCCGGCTACGCCTTCGGCAATTTACCTGTAGTGAAAGAGAACTTTACTTTGGTTATCCTCGCCATCATCTTCATCTCTCTCCTTCCTGGTCTGATCGAATTTATGCGCCAACGACAGCAGCACCGAGACGCAGGAAAAGTGAAGGGGTATGAACGATGAATGATGGATGAGAGCGGTTTATAATGGAGTCCGTTCACCCAAGGTCTGCTCGCCGGTTGTCACCTCGGTCGGTAGTGGCGCTGGCCAGCCTGAGCGCCCTGCTGGCTTCGCTTGATTCTTCGGTCAATATCGCCTTCCCGGCTATCACTGCCGCATTCACCCTTGATGTCACCCTGATCCAGTGGGTGGTGGTCAGTTACGTGCTGACCTACGCGAGTCTGCTGTTGGGATGTGGACGGCTGGCTGACCTGTGGGGGCACGGGCACGTATTGACCTGGGGTCTGGCCGCCAGCACGCTGGCTTTTCTTTCCTGCGGTCTGGCACCGACCTTCACCTGGTTGCTCGCTGCGCGTGTGCTCCAGGGGGTAGCCGTCGCCCTGGTGTTTGCCGCCGCGCCGGCGCTGGTCACACTCGCCGTCCCTGCGGAAGCCCGTGGCCGCGCGTTAGGAATTTTTCAGATGAGCGCCGCGGCTGGCTTCGCGCTGGGTCCGCCGCTCGGCGGGGTATTAGTCGATAGCTTTAGTTGGCGTGCGGTCTACCTGTTCCGCGTGCTGCCGGCTCTTCTGCTCACACTGGTGGCAGCCGGTCAGCCACGTATTGTCCACGAACACCATAACGACCAACATTTTGACCTCCTGGGCGCTCTGACTCTGGCTGGCAGCGTAGCTGGGTTTCTCCTGGCGGTTAGCTGGGGCCGCGATTTGGGCTGGACCTCTCCTCTTGTCCTGGTCCTTTTGTTAGTCGCGGGCACCTGCCTTGCCGGGTTCCTGGTGACTGAGACACGGGTCAATGCGCCTGTGGTGGACCTCAGCCTCTTTCGCCGTCCGGCGTTCAGCGTTGCCAACCTGCTGAATGTGCTGGCCAACTGCGCCATGTTCGCTATCTGGTTGTTAGTCCCCTACTACATTGTCAACGCACTGGGCTACCCGGCTAAGACAGGAGGAGTCCTGCTGATGGCGTGCCCGCTGGCAACGGCGCTGGCTGCACCTTTGGCCGGGAGGTTGTCTGATCGTCTTGGCACCAGTCTCCTCAGTACGCTGGGTTTAGGAGCAGAGGCCTTGGGGTTGTGGTCCATCAGCCGTCTGGACACCGCCTCAAGTTCGGTGTCCGTGGCCCTCGCCCTTGCTCTTGTCGGCCTCGGGCTGGGGATGTTTCAAACTCCGAACATGAGCTTCGTCATGGGTGCAATCCCACGCGCCCAGCAAGGGGTGGCCGGCAGTATGAGTCAGATGATGCGGACGCTGGGAGTGGTGCTGGGCGTGACCGGCGCGAGCATGTTGTTCAGCAGCCGTCGGGCTATGCATGCAGAGCGGTTGCATCTGCCGACGGCCAGCGACCCGCAGAGCTTCATCCTGGCGTTTCAGGATGTCTTTGTCGTGTCGGCGGCAGTGTGCGTGGTCGCGTTTGGATTATCCCTGCTACGCAAAACAGAAAGCAGCAAGTCGCTATAAGAATCAGCAACTAAATCCACAGGAGCAATCTTAAACAGCTCAAGGAACTCCTGACACTGTGCCAATAGCTTGTCTCTGCCCAGAGAGCTGTCGGCATCGATCGCTTCGATCTCCACGAAAGAACCCAGATCCTTGACCGTATCAATATGAAATTTGACGTTGTCGATGAAATAAATTTCCCGCTGTTTCTCGACGACGACCAAAACTCCCAACGATCTGATTAAGATTTCCTTCAGGGCAGAGCCTGGAGTTGATGGGAGCAAGATCACCTCCGATTGCTTCGGTCCGGCCTGGTCTTCTCGCTCGTAATACACTAAGCAATTCTCAATCTGTCCTTCTCGTAGTTTTAAGCGGCCACGATTGACCCTGAAGTAGGTATCGGTTTGCCGATCGGTGCCACGAAAAGCGGCGTTTCGTGAACGGAGGATGTCGCGAATCGTTTGCGGGTTCGGACAGTGGGCTTTGATTTCGATGATGTTGAGGTGCCCCATTGTGTGTCATCCGACGAGAAGGGCACGGCACGCCGTGCCCCTACGGGACTATCGGTTCCGGAACTTCCCGTCGCGTTTCTCCCGGAATGCCGTCACTGCCTCGCGCATGTCTTCACTGGCAAAAGTGCCGAGTCCTAGGTGAGCATCGGCATAGGTGATATCGCCCGCACGGTTGGTGTTGAGCGCCTTGAAAAACTCCTTGGTGCGATGCAGCGCCATCGGCGGTTTGTTGAGAATCTTGTGGGCAAAAGCGAGCGTCGCTTCTTGCAGTTTCGCGAGAGGAACGACCTGGTTCACTAACCCGACTGCCAGCGCTTCTTCCGCAATCAGTTCGTCACAGGTCATCACCAGTTCTTTCGCCTTGGCCATGCCAACCAGATTGATCAGGCGGGTGATCGATCCCCACATGTAAGGCACGCCGAGGCGCACCTCGGGAATCCACATGCGCGCGCCAGCGGCAGCGATGCGGAAGTCGCAGGCCATGGCCAGTGACAAGCCACCACCCACCGCGAATCCGTTCATGGCTGCAATCGTGATCTGCTCCAGCCGCTCCCACTCCTCCATGACCCGCCAACCCAGCTTCGCCGAGCGCAGCCGGGCGGAGTCGCTCTGCTGGCGCTGCTGCTCTTGATCCACGCCGGCCGAGAGCATATTGAGGTCCGCCCCCACGCAGAACGACCGTCCTTTGCCGGTCAGGATCACTACACGTGAACCTTCGTCCTCTTGCAGTTCCTGGGTGATGGCTAATAGCTCACGCACCACCTTTTCATTAATCGGATTGAGATTCTCGGGCCGGTTGAAATATACCGTGGCGATTGGCCCCGACCGCTCAACGATAAAAGTTTCATATCCCATGATTATCTCCTTCAGACTCCAAACTCCGAACTGAAAGACCCCGGACTCTTCAAGCCACTTCTAGCAGCAAACCGGTCAACTCCCGTGGCATCGTGACCATCGCATCATGGCCCGTCGCCAGTTCGCGGTAACGCCAGCCCTTCCTTGCTCTCGTCTGTTCAGCAAAGGCATCGAAGAAACCCATCGCTGGATTGTTGCAGTAGACATAAGTCCGTGGCAGGGCTGCGGCAGACGCGTTCGTCAGCCGTACCGGTGTCGTCAGAGTCTTGAAGGGATGAGGGACAAGCTTCGGTTCCACCCAACGCACGTCTACGTCGACGAAGACACCGTATTGTTCCACCGGAAAGGCCGGCAACAGTCCACCCGCGGCCTGTGCTTGTTGTTGCATCCCTTCGCGAAACTGTGGGGCCACTAGATCCACGAGCGCCTGGCCATTCTGCGGAACGAAAGCATCAAGGTACACGACATGAGCAAGACGCTCTGCTGCTCGTTCGGTCACTCCAGTAATGACCATGCCGCCGTAGCTATGACCGACTAATATGACCTTGCGCAGGTCCTCGTACTCTAAGACGTTCACAACGTCCTGGATATGGGTATTCAGGTCAATCTCTGGGTTGGCGAGATGCGACCGCTCGCCCAGACCGGTGAGCGTCGGGGTAAGAACCTCATAGCCGGCGGCGCGTAAGAGCGGCGTCACCCGCTGCCAACACCAACCACCATGCCAGGCGCCATGAATCAGTACATACGTTGCCATTGCTCCTCCTCTCTATGTTTACCGTTGGTGATACAGTGGATGTCCACGAAATGGCGTGTGCACTCGGCTAAAAAAATCACCGCCCAGGTTGGCGATGTACAGATCCTGGAGGCCGGGACCGCCAAAGGCGCAGTTAGTTGGTGAGCGCATCGTCACCCCTTTGGGATCGTCGAGCAGGGTCGAGACAAAACCGGTAGGATCTATCTTGAGAATCATGTTGGCTGGCCGGAAGCGACCGTTCTCGATACGCGCCGGGATAGTAACGTACAGGTTCCCTTGCACGTCAAAGGCCATACCGTCGGGGACACCAGGGAAGTTCTGCGCATAAATTTCCGGCTTGCCGAAGGTGCCGTCTTTTTTGAGGGCGATACGCAAGCAGTCAAAGCGGGTGCTCTCCAGCACATACACCGCCGACTCGTCCGGCGCGATGGCCGTGCCGTTGGCCAGGTAGATGTCCGTGGCTACGACTTCACCGCGACCATCAGGACGGATGCGCACAAGTTGGCCGTTGGCTGCGGGCGTCTGGAACTCCGGATCGAGGTGCGGATAGTCATATTTGCTGCTCGAATTAGACACGTACAAATTACCCTCAGCATCGTAGCTGGCGAAGTTCGGGGTATTGAGGCGCAGGTCGCCGGCATGGTCCGCGAGCAGCGACACTTTCCCATCCAGCGAGCAACGCATCATCGCCTTCTTTCCTAAATCGCAGAAGACGAGATTTCCTTGCCGATCCAGAGTGATGCCGTTGGGAATAGAACCTTCGATGCGGGCGATCTCGGTTACTGTCCCGTCGGG
>JBGPOI010000198.1:0-8170 GCA_041487975.1 Binatia bacterium
AGTCAAACGACATTGGTCCTTGGTAAGATCGCGACGATAACGGCTCTCGTCTTCAACTCAGGATAACAACGCTTCAATCGCATTATGTCGAAGATAAAGACCAACACCCCAAAACGCATAGTCCAATCGCGGCCTGCAAAGAGTAAGGCTCGTGAAGACCGTATTCTTATGGAGATCATTGTTGATGCCTATGGCCCCGAAGAACAGGCCATGGGCTGGTACTACTACCTTGAGGACAAATTGAACTTTCCCTTCCGCGCCAAGTGCAGCGCCGAAAGAGTTATCTCGCCACTCCGGGAAGGCGATAAGGTTGAAGTCACCGGAATGGCCCCTGAGAGCGACTGCCAACACGAGATGTTCGTCACCATTCAGTGGGAGGGGCGGACTCTCGGGGTCCCGCTGTCACAGATCAAAGGCATCGCAGTCGAACAAGACACGAAGCAAGCTATCGACGATTGGCATTACTGGGTTCAACAAGGGTATGAGTTTTGAATTGGGGACAATGGTGTCAGACTTGCCTAAATTGCCTATCGATCGTTTCTTTGTGGGCATCCAGGTCAGCGAACAGGGTGCGAGGGTGCCGCCTGGCTGACTTCTCGGTTCAGGTTACTGACACCCCGTGCATTTTGCGGCTCTGGCCGCCAATAGGCTAACTCGCGGTGTGGGCCGCAGGTCAGCCGCTCACAGCGAACGGCATTATATCTAGGCAGTTTACAGAGCTCTGCAAAGGTGCTGTAGCTGTAAAAATGAAGCAGAGAATCTACACCGATACTTCGGTCATCGGTGGGTGTTTTGACGAGGAGTTTGCTGAAGCTTCACGACGATTGCTCAACACCTTCAAAACAGGTGAAGCGATTATAGTGGTTTCGGACCTGACATTACTGGAACTGCAAGACGCGCCTTCCAGGGTGCGTGCAGCCTAGAGGACATTCCTCTCGCGCACAGGGAGGACGTGGAACTGACGGAAGAAGCAGCCACGCTGGCTGAGCACTATATTTCTGCGAGGGTTGTTGTCGAAACCAAACGAGTGGATGCGCAGCATATCGCACTGGCGACCATCAGCCGTGTTGACGTGCTGGTAAGTTGGAACTTTAAGCATATTGTGAATTTGCAACGGATTCACGGTTACAATTCAGTGAATCTGCGCTTTGGCTATCCACTCCTTGAGGTCAGAACACCGCAGGAGGTCGTTAGCTATGAAACAGAGTGAGAAACCATTCGATGCCGTGCAAATGATGCGGCAGATCAGGGACAAGCTCAGCGAACAAATCAAGGACATGAACTTTGAAGTGCAGAAGAGATACATGAGGGAACGCCTCTCTGCCAAACTGCCACCGACTCAGCAGGCTGAGGGCGACACACAAGCTGCCTAACCCTTATCAGGCCTCCGTTGTCAAGAGGCAAACCGGGACATTTCACGGGGGCGGGGTGGCGTCCGCGAGCAGAAAGGCGAGGGAGTTGTCTGTGTAATAGTGTCAGACTTGCCTAAATTGCCTAGCGATCGTCTCTTGGTGGACAGCCAGCCCAGCGAACAGCGCGCGAGAGTGCTGCCTGGCTGACTTCTCGGTTCAGGTTACTGACTCACCGTGTATTCTGCGACTCTGACCGCCAAGAGGCTAACCCGCGGTGTGAACCGCAGGTCAGCCGCCCTTACCGGAAGCCATAGTGTCTAGGCGGTGCCACAAATTGACGTGGAGGTAGCAATGTTTACGTTTGATGACGATATGTTTCTTGCTGGCTATCGCACTCGCTTCGGGCCACTGAATCAGAACCTTGTCGATGCACTCAGGTTTTTGATTGGTGAGATCGAGCGAGACACCCGTTTTGCTGATACGGAGACCGACCAGCGTCAATTGGCCTACTGCTTGGCAACCTTTAAGTGGGAAACCGCGCATACCATGAGACCTAGCGTGCGCTGTGCGCACGAAACATTCTAATGGCGACATTTCGTAATAAGCCGCTCCCGCCAGCAGCGCCGAGAATTGGGGCTGTGGCAACGTCGGTTCTGGGAACACTAGATTCGTGACGAGCAAGATTTGGTCAAGCATGTGGAGTATATTCATTGGAACCCGGTGAAGCATGGTTACGTTGCGCGTGTGAGAGATTGGCCGTATTCAAGCTTTCACCGTCATGTCAAACAAGGGCTCTATCCGCTGGATTGGGCCGGTGGTGATGAGGCGAGCGATGCCGCGGATGATTATGGAGAGCCGCGCTAATCGTGCGCACAGCGCACGCTACGTAGACTAACGGTACAGACCTCGCAGGACACCGGCTCCTGTGCCCCCGTAAGTGTGCATTGTCAGCTCTTTCTTTACTACAAGGGTCTGCGTAGGCTAGAATCGTGAAACCATGCAAAATAAGGAGGGACAGACGATGACAGCAGTACGTGTAATCTCAGCTGACTCGCATATGATGGAGCCGGCTGGCTTGTGGACCGAGCGGTTAGACAAGAAGTTTGCGGAGCGCGCGCCCAAGGTGATCAAACACCCCAAGAAACCCGGGTACCTTTTCGTGGCTCCCGGCGTTAATCCGTTTCCCGTGGCTGGCGGGTTCGCTCGGGGTCTAAGCGGACAGGAACTGAAAGAGCACATGGAGAAGGGGTACGAAGCAGCCCGCCCGAGCGGCTGGGACCCGGTCGAGCGTATCAAGGACCAGGACGTTGATGGCGTGCAGGTCGAGGTGCTTTACACCACTCTAGGCATGCCGCTCTTCCAGATGGACGACGCGGACCTGCAGCGGGCTTGCTTCCGCGTGTATAACGACTGGGTGGCGGAGTTTACCAGCCATAACCCCAAGCGGCTCCATGCCATTGGTCTGATCTCCCTGGAAGATATCCAGGATGGGGTGAAAGAGTTGGAGCGCTGCGCCAAGATCGGCTTGAAAGGCGCGATGATCTGGGGTTCGCCACCGGCGGACAAGCCGTACAGCAGCCGCGAGTACGATCCCTTCTGGCAGGCAGCTGCGGAGATGCATATGCCGCTCTCACTGCACGTTATCACGGGCAAGGGCAAGGAGAGCCAGGTTAACTTTGACCAGATCGCTGTCGGAGCTATGAACGTCCTCCACGAAGTACAGCGGTCGCTGACGACCATCATCTTTGGCGGAGTGTTGGAGCGCTTTCCCAAGCTGCTGATCGTGTCGGCGGAAAACGACGTTGGCTGGTTCCCGCACTACATGTACCGCCTGGACCACATCTATGACAAGTTTGGCGCGATGATGCCCGAGCCGCTTCCCATCAAGCCCAGCGAATACGTGCGCCGGCAGATCTGGGCGACGTTCCAGGATGATCCGATAGGGCCGGCAAACTATAAGTTCTTTGGCGCGGATAACTATATGTGGGCGTCAGACTTCCCGCATGCGGATTCGACCTGGCCCAATTCCCTGAAAGTCATCGAGAAAGACTTTGCTGACGTGCCGGCCGAGGTCACCAGGAAAATCATTGCCGAGAACGCGGCCAAGCTCTATCGCATCGACCTCAACTAACATCCAGCCACCTTGAAGGGGAGGGGGCAAAACCCTCCCCGATCAGCAGGGGAAAAATCGGCCAGCGCACCTACACGTTCTGTATCAACTCCAGCGTGGTCCCGTCGGGGTCGTGGAAATACACGGCCTTGGCCTTGCCGTAGCCCTCAAGCTCAAAAAGCTGGGGTGGCGAGAGAAACTTCACCCCGCGCTCCCGCAGTTCCGTGTACGTCTTCTCGATATCCCGGACCCAAAAGGCCACCTCGGTGATCCCGGGATTGGTCAGCCGGGCATAGGGAGCCTTGCCGTCGCCCGCCGGCGCGACAAAATGTAAAAGTTCAAGTGGTGGCCCTTTCACATCTTTTTCGCTGCGCAGATACACGACCCTGAGTTTGACTCCTTGCTCCCGCGTGAGGGTGTCGGCCTCGTCTCCTGCTATGGTGACGTCTCCCAGCACTTTTAAGCCCAGGAGATCACGGTAGAAGCGTAAGGCTCCTTCCATGTCTCTCACGGTGATGCCGATGTGCGCGACGGCTCCGAGCATTGTTTTACCCTCCTTCTCTCTCAGTTGATGTGATTGATCCGGCTTACTCTCGGGCAAGACCATGCCGCCGGCAATTGGCCACAGTGCAGCCTACTGAATTCGCGCATGTGCCCAAATGCCAACTCGCTTTTCCCTTGCTTCCCTCTCCAACTCTTCCAGCTTCTCCACATACTCTTTCGACTTCTCTCCGCTCGGCAAGTTCGCCCTGACGCCTTTCGTGCGCGCTAATCCTCGGCTGACCAGTATTTCTGCAAGTCCCTTGCCGCCGACCTCGACCAATCCGTAATAGCGTAGCTGCTTGCTCCTGCCTCCTGCGCTCGCCCGCCGTGTCCAGATCACAAAAGGCGCTGCTCGGAGTAACTCATCCACCGCATCTCTAGCCTGCACGCCGGCCTGAATGTTGTTTTCCAGCGTCACCCCAAAGTACTCGGTTTGTTCCTGAGTACGTTCGTGATCCTTCGGATCCGTCTCTGGTGCATCGACAAAATAGAGTCGCACGATGAACTCGTCAGTGCCGCACTTCACATGGAAGCTATCTCCATCGTTGTACGCATGCGGCACGTACTGGCAGTCAGTCAGCTTTACCCACGCTTTTGGTTCAGCCGCCAAGCTCTCACAAACCGAAAACAACAGCAGCATCCCTACGACTCGTGCCAACACCGTGTGTAGGGTTAGCATGGGTGATACCGTCCGCTGTGAAAATAGCTCACTATCATTTCGCCTCCTGATGAAACCGGCAAACACTACATGCCCCGCAGGCTCACTCAAAGTTAAGGAGTGACTGCTGAAAACCGAAACATTCGGACCATAGCACCCCTACTGACCAAACTTCAAGCAAAATAAAGACGTTCATTCGGTCCGGCGAATCAACGACGGCTTCAATCCTCGCACGCTGGTCTGTCCGCACAGCGCTAGGCTCGTGGACAGTTCCTCGCGCAGCAACTCTAAAGTCCGACTTACGCCGGCTGCACCGTCAACCGCTAAGCCCCACAGCATGGTCCGGCCCATGGCGACGACCTTCGCTCCCAGGGCTAGTGCCTTGATGATGTCCGTGCCGCGGGAGAAGCCACCGTCAATGATAATCTCCGCCCGACCGGCGACTGCCTCGGCAATTTCGGGCAACACGTCGATGGTGGGTTGTGTGTGATCCAGTTGGCGCCCGCCGTGGTTGGATACCCAGACAATCTGCACGCCCGCCTCGACTGCCAACTTGGCATCTTCTGCGGTGAGAATGCCTTTGATTCCCAGCGGCACAGAGAGAATACTGCGTAACCAGGCAACATCATCCCAAGTCAGACGCGCCTGGTAATTCATGTCAGGTGGCTGAGGATTGGGCGCATGCGCACGGGCCGCACGTGGATCAAACCGCTGCCGTAGGTCGCGCTCACGTCGCCCGTAGACCTGGACGTCCACGGTGAGGCAGACGGCGCGATACCCTGAGGCCTCAACCCGTCCCAGCAACTCCTGGGCCCATGCGCGTGGTCCGGCAAAGTACAACTGAAACAACAGAGGACCTTTTGCTGCTTGTGCGACCTCTTCCACCGGCCAACCGGTGACGCCACTGACCACTGCTAGATTCTTGCTTGGCGCCGCGCCACGCACCATTTCCACGTCACCCTGTGGATGAAAAATGACGAGCCCGCCCATGGGGGCAATCGTGATAGGCATAGGGAGTTCCATGCCCAGAAACGTGGTGCTGAGATCGACGTTGCGCACATCGACCAGCACGCGCTGACGGATAGCAAGCCGTTGAATCGCCTGGTGGTTGCGCCGTAAGGTCGTTTCCGTTTCAGCTCCACCAGCACCAAACCCCCAAGGGCCGGGCGGCAGCAAGCGTTTGGCTGCGCGGCGGATTTCCGGCAAGGTCATAAACCGGTCTGACATATAATGTTCTCTTCTTTCCTTTTAACTCTGGCAGATTGTAGAAAAACGCTGCGTTCACCCTTCGACAAGCTCAGGGCGAACGGCGTGGGTATTACAATCGTTATATTTTTCGTTCGTGCTGAGCCTGTCGAAGCACCAGGACAGACCTCTCAGCGTTATTAACTGCCCAGGACAACATCAACCAATGCCGCTCTACCTCCCTGCACCGCCTCCACGGCACGCAGCAGCGCCGGGCGAATCTGGCTGGGATCTTCCACGATCTCCCCATGGCCGGCAAACGCGCGGGCAAGCGCCGCATAGTCCGGCCGAGGAGTAATCGGCGATCCGTAAAAGGTGTCGGTCTTCATCGCCCATCCCTGGGGATAAAGCTGCTGGGTCCCCAGCTTCATAGACAGATAACTCTGGTTGTTGAAGAGCACGGTTAGTGTGGGCAGGCGGTGTTCTTGCGAACAGCCGAAGGCTGCTAACACTGGGTTATAATTAAACGAACCGTCACCAATCAAGGTCATCACCAACTTGTCCGGGACCGCACACTTCACCCCCAGGGCAATCCCCATCCCTAACCCTAGTCCTCCACTGAGGCCGCTGACATAGCCGCCTGGCTGGAGGGACTCCAAGTGGCGAAGGATAGCAGAATGAGAGGTGATCGTTTCCTGCACGACAATAGCATCTTTGGGCAATACTTGATTGATCTCGTGGCACAGCCAGCGAGTGTCGATGGGTGTGTGATTGCTGAGAGCCAATGCCTCTTCTCGCCAGGTTTGGCGGCGCTGCTGGTTCCTCGCGCTCCATCGTTCAATTCGCTGCTGGCGCTGTTGGATGAATGCCTCGTGGCGAGCGATCCGTTCCTTGAGCAGTTCCACTAGCCCACTGAGGGCGCTCACCACTTCGCTCGCCACGCACATGTCCGCCGGGTATCCCCAGTAGGGAGCATCAGCCCGCAGCGGATTGTCGTCTATGACAACCACCTTGGTTCCAGGACCTGGACCCGCCGAGGGTGGATACCACGGTCCGACGGCGGCCACTAAGACAATGAGGTCAGCTTCCTTGAGGTACGGCCGAGCCTCATACCCCCCGTGGAGCGGGTGGGTGCGAGGAAAGTTGACGAAACCCGGAGCTTGCGCTTCCACCACCGGCGCGCCGACTAGCTCAGCCAGTTCGACGAGCTTCTCCAAGCCTTCTATCTGCTGTCCGGCATACTCGGTGATAATGATAGGATTATGACTTTCTGTGAGTAGACGAGCGATTTCTTCCAGGCTTCGCGTGTCAGCATGGGGTTGCGTGGGCAAGGTATACGAGGCGGGAGCCGTAGAGACCATCTCTTCCACCATGTACTCGAAGGGAATCGACAGAAACACCGGTCCCTTGGGAGAGGCCATGGCCAACTGGCAGGCGCGGTGGACACTGCCCGGTAACACCACTTTGGTGTTCACGCCGAAGCTCCATTTCACGTAGGGGTCGGCCATCCGGGCCGGGCCTCCCCTATCCGCCAGGAAGCGCTGCCACTGGAATCCGACGTAATCGCCCCCGCCTTCGCCAAAGCCCACGGACTCGCCGGCACAGACCAACATGGGCACCTGCTCGTG
Organism: Binatia bacterium; assembly: GCA_041487975.1. Classification (GTDB taxonomy): domain Bacteria; phylum Desulfobacterota; class Binatia; order Bin18; family Bin18; genus JACQEL01. The sequence goes on from JBGPOI010000198.1 coordinate 7,477, forward strand.
ATACGCCGCCCGCAGCGCCATGGCGCCATGCAGGGTGCCTACCGTGGTGTGCAGCAACACAGCGGGCAGACGCCCGGTCACTTTGGCGTAGCCCATAGCCATGCCGATGGCCAGGTTCTCGTGCCGGGTGTTCACGTATTGGGGGCCTGGCTGTCCCAGGGCCTTCTGTTTGGCGAGTTGCTCCCACAGCGGCGGCCACTCCGAGCCGGGAGAGGCGAAAATGTACTCGACCTGGTAGTTGCGCAAAATTTCTAACATCACTGCCGCGCCGTTTTGCCTTTGTGTGTCACGCATACTCCCTCCTTACCGCAGGCGATTATCCTGCCGGCCCCTCCTGTTCGTCAAGCGGCGCGACACGAAGGGTTGTGGAGCGTGGTGAGAGTTGGTATCCGGGGTCTGCGGCCCCAGGAACGAGTTAGCTGGGAAGACGCGTGAGCGAAGAGCAAAAAACTGTTGGCCGCCGGGGTGGATTTCATCAAACTGATCCAAGGTGCAGAGCCGGCCCCCGGCAACCCGAAAGGAGGCAGACGGTATGCCACGATTCCGTTTTGTTGTGATGGGGGCGCTGTGGATGACAGTGTTCTTCCTCTTTCTTGACCGCGTCAACATCTCACTAGCGGCTCCTTACATCATGGACGAGCTGGGGCTGAGCGGCGTGGAGATGGGCTTTATTCTGAGCGTCTACTACTGGGGC
>JBGPOI010000199.1:0-8094 GCA_041487975.1 Binatia bacterium
ACCAGGACCTGGATCATGTGCGCGCCGAGGTCCTGTACCCAGGGGTGGGCCTGTTCATCACCTCTGCGCCGGACCCGGCCTATGTCCGTGCGTGTTATCGCGCCTATAACGACTGGCTGAGTGAGTTCTGCGCTGCCGCCCCCATGCGGCTCTTGGGGGCCGGATTGTTGCCGATGCGCGGGCCGATCGAGTGGGCCATAGAAGAGGCCGAGCGGGTGGCCACGCAGGGGCTGCGCTCGGTGATGATCCCCACCGAGGTCGCCAACCGGTCCTATAGCGAGCCGGAGTACGCGCGACTGTGGGCGACGCTGCAGGAGCTTGGCCTGCCGGTGGCCCTGCATGTCGGGACAGACGAACCCTTCTACGCGAAGGCGGCTCGGCTGGGAGTGGGCCGGAGCTTTGTCGATACCAAGATCTGTGCGATGCAGCGGGCGATGGCGGATCTGATTTGGGGTGCTGTTGCCCAACGGTATCCCCAGCTGCGCTTCGTGCTAGTGGAGGGGGGCATTGGCTGGATTGCCTCGGTGCTGCGGTCGATGGATCACTGGTGGGCCGATCATCGTCACTGGATGGAGCCCAAGGTCGATGAGGCACCGAGCTTTTACTTTCAGCGCCAGTTCTGGGCGACGTTCGAGGATGACCGGGCGGGGGTGCTCACCCGGGAACTGATTGGCGTGGACCGCCTGATGTGGGGCTCAGACTACCCGCACACCGAGGGGACGTTCCCGCGCTCGCGGGAGCAGATCGCGAAAGACTTTGCGGGCATTCTGGAAGGGGAGGTCTACCAGATGGTGGCAGGCAATGCCGCCCGCCTCTATGGATTAACAACCTGAAGAGGAGACGCGATATGGAGAGCCAGCTGCGCTGGCCCTCCTGTGTAAAGCCACGTGGTATACGAACCACCGCCATAACGGTCGTGGGATCAACGTGGCCTGCCAGCACACGAAGCGGCACGACGCACGTAGCCTTGATAAGCTGGACTGTCTGTCCTAGAGACGTAGCGCGGCAAGAGTCAAACACAGGAGCTGTGCAGGAACCCTTCTGGGTGTGAGGAGAGGTAGTGCTATCCGGGTAATGCGCTGCCGAGAACGTCCTGCAAAAATCCGTGGTCATCTAGTAATTACAGATTAGCCTTTTGCTCGCCAGCATTACTTGGACACCACTACCAAAAATTTGTCTTGACCTTTGGAAATTTCTAAAGGCTTTACGCCGAACGAGGGGAAAGAAGGAGGATCAGGATGAGCAGCGCCTACCGAGGCTTCACGCAGTACCCGCAGGACAACCGCAACCCGACCGTGCAGAATGCCGAGTAGTGAAATGATCAGACTCTCTGCGTATTTCTGCCTGTCACTGATATTGCTGATCTACGCCCCCGTCCGCGCCGGGGAGAGCGGTGCGACTGGCAAAACCTGGAAAACGGTCGCTGAGTTATCGGCGGCGGAAAAAGCTGAGATTGATCTGCGCACGGACACCCCGCGTGATGCACGGATCCCGTACTTGCCGGCGGAGCAATATCCTTTTGCACCGCCCTATACGGCCGAAGAGATGGCTTATCGGGCGATGGAATTCCCACACATTGCGCGCTGGTCACACGCGATGGCGGATTCCTATGGGGCCTTGACCAGCGGGGGCTATCTCAACCAAGGGATTACGATCGGCCTCAATTTTTATATGCCGGGCGCGGGAGTGCTGGGGCAAATCTATCGGACGCCCCCTGGGCAAGATTATTACCGTATGGTCTTTTACTACACGTTTCCGCCCGAGATCCTCGGCGCTCAAGATTTATGGGTCTTGTACCGCACCGATCAACACGCCACGACGAAGCTGGACTACTTTGCGTATGCTCCTTCCTTGCGCCGCGTTCGACGGCAGCCCTCCCCACGCCGTGGCGAACGGTTTCCCAACAATGTGCAATCTTTTGATGACATCGTCGGCCGTGACGCCTGGGAGTTCTCCTGGCGGATCCTCGGGACCGATGTGATCCATGAAACGGTACGGTTTCCTAACACCCGCCCCTCTATTACGCTCGCCAGCCCCACAGGCGTGTTTACCGACGTGCCCACTTCGCAGCTTGAGCTGATGGGGGATACGTACCCATTTTATACGGCTGACGGAGGGATCGAGTGCTATATCATCGAGGGGACTACTAGGCCCGATTGGTTGCCAAATTATCCCACCAGTAAACTCGTTTACTGGCTTGACCGTCATTACTTCTACCCGCTGCGCCTGGAGCAGTACGACAACGACGGGCAGCTGCGGGTAGTCGAGGTGCGCCTCGCTAAGCAAGAAAACCCTGCGCTCAAGGACCGGGGATATGCCGCGCTGATCACCCTCTACTATGATCTCGCTCTGGATATGATGAGTTACAGCATCCACGACGCCCATCTGGTCAAAGAGTGGTCCGCGGCCGATCGCGAAGTCCTGTTCGGCCCTGACTTCATGCGGCGCGAGTGGCTGATGTACCCGCTCAAGACCCAATCGTTAGTCAAGTCACCGGAGGAGTTTTTCCTGCGGCCGTTGCTCGACCTGGGCAAGTTCCCCCTGGAGCGGAAGGTCGTCCTGACGCCAGACGTGGACGCGCGCATTCGTGCGCAAGAGGCGGCCGGGCATTTGGTGTTCGAAACCTCTACAGCGGAGATCAAAGGGCCATGACACGGAGGCTCTGGTGCAAGTAGTAGGAAGAAGATGAGCGAGAGCCCACGCGTATCTTGCCTCAAGCCGCCAATAGTGCGTCCCAGGTCTGTAGAACTCGCTGTGGCCTTGTCAACTTGTTTAGCACCCACACTGTGTGTCAAAGTTGCTGCATGGATACACCACCAGGCACTAAGTGCTTGTTAAAAAATAAGCTCCTTATTTGCGTCTTGGATTAACAGTATAGTTCCATTCCCCATGAAAGTCGTGCCGCTGAATCCGCCACGTTTGCATCTCGGCATCGCTCACTTTCTGCCGCAACGGGTAGGTCTTGTCATCGAGCACGGCATAGACCTTCAAGCCTGTTTTCGTACGGGTAGCGGCAATCAGATTGACAATCACCTCGTAACTCGTCAAGGGGCGACCTTGCCAGTTGATACTGATAAACGAGAACAAGCGGTGTTCGATCTTGTTTCATTTGCTGGTCCCGGGCGGCAAGTGACAGACGGTGATCGTCAGCCCGCTGTCGTCGGCGAACCGCTGCAGCTCTTTTTTCCACAGCCGCAGCCGATAGCCGTTGCTGCCCCCTGCATCTGCCGTGATCAGCAGCCGCGTGGCGCGGCGGTACCGCTCGTGCCCCAACTGCTCCCACCAGCGCCGGATACTGGCCACGGCAAATTCTCCGGTGTCGTGGGTGATGCCGACATTGACGTAGCCCCGGTCCGTGCCGATCTCGTAGACGCCATAAGGCACGGCCTTCCCCAGCGCGGGGTCAGGGAAGTCGTGGAGGTTGACCTCAATGGGTTTGCCAGTGGGCAACCACCGCTGTCCGGGATTCTTGAAGTTGCCGACCAGTTCTTTCTTCTTGGTATCGACCGACAGGACGGGAGCGCGGCGCCTCAGGAATTGTTTGGTACACTGACTGATGTAGTGGAACTGGGCATCCCGATCCGGATGCTGGGCTCCTTCGCGGGTCTTGCGATTGGCCTGCAGCCGGTAACCCTCCTGGGTCAGCAGCGTGGCCACCGTCCCATAGGAGATCGGGTGCTGGCGGCGGGTCAAATCGGTGGCCAAGGTGCGGGTGCTTTTGTTCGTCCACTGCAACGGCGAGTCCGGGTCGCCACGCGAGGCATCGGCAACCAAGTCCCGCAAGTCGCGCAGGACCGTTGGGTCGGTCGCCGTGAGCTTCTTGCGCCCACCCCCTTGCTGCCTGATCCGTGTGCCGGGTAGGGCCAGACCGGCTTCCAGCTCTCTGAGCCCCGCCGCAATAGTCTTGCGGTCGAGCCCGGAGGCCTGATGCATCAGTTCAATGCCCCCATAGCCGAGCAGTTTGGCATCGGCGGCCACTACCAAGCGCCGGGTGCGCTCATCCAAGACCGGCAACAGCTGCGCATACTTCTGAGTATAGGTGGCAAGAGCATCCATACCCCTCGCAGCCTAGCACGGTTGATCCGAGTTCAGGAGGTTATTTTTTAACAACGCCTAATTTCAGTACGAGCTTTTAGACGAGGGGAGGCGGACAAGGACCTTGGCTACTCATTGGCTGACGTTGAGATCACGTCCCGAGAACCTGCCCAGCAACTGCCCGATCTTGCGCAAGCGCTCGATTTCTGGATCGTCCTGGACTGCTTTCCGCGCTCGTTGCAAAGCGAATTCGGTCAAGGCGGTCTCTGGGGCCAGCGCGTCAATGTCTTCTTGGGTCAGCTGCGCTAAGTCAATGACGGTCCTGATACTGTACCGCCGGAGCTCTTTCATCGCTTCACCAAAATATACACATAACTTCGCTTGCAGAATCCAATCAACCAACTCCCGCGCGTCATAAGGCGTATTGAGAAGGAGCGGCACGAAATCCGCCGTGGCCAGATCGTAGCACGTGTCGATCCCCACTTCCTCCAGCCGCATTATATCGTCGCTCTCTATGCCTTCGATCATTTCCAGCGGTGCGTTCCGCACGGAAGGAGCTGTCTCCGGCGCCAACATGGGGAGGCGGTCTGTGAGCCACCGCACCCCTCGTTGGGGAAACATGCCGAGCAGGAAAGCCAGGGCGGGCCAGATCGTTGCGGGCCAGATCGTTGACGTCGTCGACGTGATTCCACCCCCGGAATTGTCACCACCCGCCAACGCCTCGTACACATTGTAGATCACCAGGGCGGTGAGGGCAGCAAAGATCATCCGTGTACTCAGGCTGTAATAGACGCTGGGGACCAGATCGTTTAAGTCATACCGGAGCAAGACATACCGGAGCCCCCATACATAGGCGCCGAGAAACGCCATTCCGAAGACGAGCCGAGAGCCTGGTTGCGGGAACTGCACAGTGCCAAGTGGCACCTTCGGGAATTCAGGGAAGCCAAGCTGGGGGCCCAGGAACAGCAGCGCCAGACCGATGAACGACACCACTGATGCATAGGCAACGGCCCAAAGAAAGTACCGACCAGCCTTCTCGTCAGCGTAGGCCTTCATAAGAGCGGGATCAATTTCCAGAATCGCAAAGATGCGCTCGACCTCGATCGTTCTTCGATGGCGTCGGAAGAAATAGTAGGTCAAGGCGGTGAGCGGCAGGAACGGACACAGCACGCTCACTCCGATCAACTTGAAAACAGTTACGGAATCGAAGTCTATCATCCTGAAGCCCTGCCTTCTCCGAAACCAGATACGTTATGATCTACTCGCAGTGCTTCGTAACCACAGCCTCTGGCAGCAGGTTGTATCACATACTTCAAAATCTGATCCGACCGTTTGCGGATCTCTGAGTCAGGCTCACCGATTGGTGCAATGACGAAGCAGGTCTTATTCTCCTTGCTTGCCGTGCTCTGCCTCCTGCGGCGTACGAAGCTGATCTCGAAGGTTTCGCCTAAAAGGCAATAGCCGAACTCTATACACAAAGAGGTCTCAGCCCTCCTACCCACCTCTCTACACTTCCTACTTGCTAAGATCAAGGAAAACACCCCTCCGGGGACCAGGACTGCCGAGTCACGGGAGGCTCCTTCTCTGTCGTCTTCCACCTAAAAAGGCGAGGGGGTCTAACTCCCAAAGTGGAAACTATGAAACTGGCGAACACTGCAGCTTGGGGTAAACCCAACATCGTTGTCATGAAGGGCAAAGTAAGGAGCAATTTTGACCCTTACCGCACCTGAAATTTCGCTTTTCCCCCTGACGAGACGAAATTGTCGGGCATGAAACTCGTGTTTTGATAGAGAAAGCGCCTTCGCCGGGCAATTATTTCGCCTTTCAACTGAATCGCGCAATTGGGGACCCTTTTTGCGCTGTTTTCACTGGTCTACTTTGCACTTCGTAGCAGTAATGTTGGCATTGGGCCTGATCGATGGCGTGCCATAGCCAGCGTGGCTCCCGCTTGCTACCCACAAAGCTCCACATTTCATCAACTTCGGCGGCGTCAACTCGGCCGATGCTGACGGTCACGTCGTCGGGGCGCAATGTTTTCATGAGTGGGATGTTCACGGACGTGAGGGCCGCCCCTTTTTTTTCAACTCATGAATCACGGTGGTGGGACTGATCTGTAACACCCGCGCCGTGTCGCGGATGCCGCTCCCATTGAGGCTCAACTCAATCACTTGCTGCTTGACCTCGGGCAAGCGTCCTTTGTAGGCCGGATCGAGGAGGAAGGACTGGTGGGAACAATCCGGGTTTTGGCACCGATAGCGCTGTTTCCCGGTGTCCGTCTTGCCGCGCTTCACCACTTGATCCATTTGACAGTAAGGACAACGAACCCGAATACGTACCATCGCCTTCCCCTCCGCTAGAGGAACTCAGATGGCATATCGTGAAGCGAAAGTCCAGAACTGAAACACTACCACTGGTAGATACGATGACCACTGCCCACGATAAGCTTGCGATCAAAGCGCATGAAAAAGAAGTGTGCCGACTGCCGGCACAGGGCTATGGCACGACCGAATTCGATATGAGTGATCGGCGGTTGCAGGCGTTAATTGCCGCAGGCCGGAGGGCGATGCAGGAACATTTTGAGAGGCAGGCGTAGCGTCTCCCCTTCAGCTCCTTCACCCCAGATCAGGCACTTCGCGAAAGTGAGGCCTGAGAGAAAGAATTTCTCGGTTTCCTGCTCTGTGAGCAGTGTAATCTTTCGCACCCTCTGGCTGGGGGGCTCTGCCCCATAAGCGCTAACTTAAGGAAAAAGTGTATTCTGACAGCTGCATTTTGCGTCGGCGGGGGCGTTCGGTTAAAGCGCGGGAGATACGAGGCCACGAAGCGAGCACGCCCCGCAGCGTGAGCCCGGGGTCGATAGCATGCTGGACCTGATGCAGGGCGAACGCAAACTCCCGCCAGTGTGTTTGCTGAAAGTGGCGGTGATTCCGTTGGCCCGCAGGGGAAAAGCGTCTGCCCCCGCCGGATCAGTCGTTCTGTGAGCAAGGCGACGAAGAGTTTGCCGTAGAGCCAAGCCCGCGCACTCTGGTCGTCATACTTGGGCAAGTGCCCGAGTTGGGCCAGCGACTTAAGTCGTTTGAACAGCAGTTCGATCTGCCAGCGCAGCCGATACCAGTGGAGGACTTCTGCCGTACTAAAAGTGATCGGGTCAAAGGTAGTAAAGACGCTGACGTACTTGGCGTACTCTAGCGTATCGGCCTGCAAGACCTCGCCTTTCTTGGAGGCTCTGCGGCGAAGCCGTTTTTCGGCCCGTTTGATCGCCTCCTCCGTCTTCCGAACCGCGCACAGGCGGCCCGCAATTACCCGAGTGGCCCCGTGCACGCAGACTGGCCACTCGCCGAGTTGTCCTGTCGTACGTAAGGTCGCCACACGGCCTAACAAGGGTATCCGCCGTCCCTGCGACGTAAAGAGTGGCAGCGACTGGGTATTGAGCCGGACGAGAATAGCTCCGCCTTGACTCACTACGTGTTCGATCCCACTAACAGGGCAGTAGCCGCGATCCGCAATCAGATGATCGTGCTGAGCAATAGAAAACTGCGTCAGCGAATCTCCCGTGCCCACGCCCGTGGTCGGTGTCAGGGTAAAAGAATCGCAGCAAAACTCTGGTAAGCGAAAACTATAGTGGACGCGCCACAAACTGCCGGTCTTTCCCGGTTCCTTGAGCGTCGTACTATCCACCAACCGGATGGCCAGGTGCTTGTCCTCCTGCGGCACCACGACCCCTTGCTCCTGCAACAACGCCACACCGAGGGTCTGGAACCAGCCCTCCGCGCTCCGCAACCGTTTCAACAAGGCGACATCGGACACGTTGGCGAGCCCCGCCAGCTTGGCCCGCACAACCGTCTCTCGTAAGAAGTCTCCCCGCGCCACATGCAACAACAACGTGCGCATCAACACTTCGACCGACCGAAACCCACGCAAGCGAACATTGGCTTTAGTCTCCCCCGCCAGACCTTCCCAGTCGGTGGGGAAAAAGGATAGCAACGTCCGCCAATTCTTCTCTCTACCCTTGAGCCGCTTACTCATCCTTGCGCCATAGCTCCCGTTCCTCCACCATACAAG
>JBGPOI010000200.1:0-8024 GCA_041487975.1 Binatia bacterium
AAAGACAAGTCCTCCAGTAAACGCTCAACCACGGTGTGCAGTCGGCGGGCGCCGATGTTCTCGGTGCGTTCGTTCACCACCGCGGCGATGCGGGCGATCTCCTCGGCGGCTTCTGGTAAGAATGTCAAGTTTACTTTTTCAGTCGCTAAGAGCGCCACGTATTGCATGAGCAAAGCATTGCGCGGCTCGGTGAGAATGCGGACAAAATCCTCACGGGTGAGCGGGTCGAGTTCAACCCGGATAGGAAAGCGACCCTGAAACTCAGGAATGAGATCTGAGGGCTTGGTGGTGTGGAACGCGCCCGAGGCGACGAACAGGATGTGATCGGTGCGGACCATGCCGTATTTGGTGTGGACTGTGCTGCCCTCGACCAGCGGTAACAGATCGCGCTGCACACCCTGACGCGATACATCCGGGCCGTGGACGCCCTCGCGGCTGGCGATCTTGTCGATTTCGTCGATGAAAATGATGCCCGTCTGCTCCACCCGACGCACGGCTTCGCGCACCACCGTTTCCATATCCACCAGCTTGTCGGCTTCTTCTTGCGTGAGCAGTTCCAGGGCTTCGGGCACTTTGAGGCGACGCTTTTTGGTTTTCTTGGGCATGAAGTTAGAGAACATCTCTTTGAGCTGGTTCTCCATGTCCTCCATGCCCTGCGGAGCCATCACCTCGATAAAAGGCAGGGCCGGCTTCGCCACTTCGAGCTCGACCTCGCGGTCGTCGAGCTTGCCTTCGCGCAGCATGCGGCGCATTTTTTCGCGCGTGCTCTGGGCAATCGCCCCCGGTTCACCCTCGCTGCCGAAGCCGGTGCGGGCTGGAGCGGGCGGCAGCAGCAGGTCGAGCACGCGTTCTTCTGCCTGAGCGCACGCTTTGATCTGAATGTGTTCTTTCGCCTCCTGCTTGACCATGTTCACTGCCAGTTCGGCCAAGTCACGCACCATCGACTCGACGTCGCGGCCGACATAGCCCACCTCGGTGAACTTCGAGGCCTCGACCTTAATAAACGGCGCCTGGGCCAGCCGCGCCAGCCGACGAGCAATCTCCGTCTTGCCTACGCCGGTCGGGCCAATCATCAGGATATTTTTGGGGGCGATTTCGTCGCGCAACTCTTCAGGCACTTGTTGGCGGCGCCAACGGTTGCGCAGGGCAATGGCCACCGCACGTTTGGCTTTGTGTTGGCCGATGATGTAGCGGTCCAACTCGGAGACGATCTCGCGCGGGGTCATGACATGTAAGCGTGCTTCGTCGGTGAGGACCAGGGCACGCTCAGCGGCTTTGGCCATGTTACAGCTCCTCGACCATGATCTGGTCGTTGGTAAAGACACAAATCGCCGCGGCCGTGAGCATGGCTTCCAAGGCGATGGTGCGGGCATCGAGGGCGGTGTGTTTGATCAGGACGCGGGCGGCGGCGAGGGCGAAATTTCCCCCCGAGCCGATGGCCAGGATGCCGTCGTCGGGCTCCAAGACATCGCCGCTGCCGGAAATCAACAGGGAGGATTCGCGGTCGGCCACTGCCATCAATGCCTCCAAGCGACGCAGAACCCGGTCCGCACGCCAGTCACGGGCCAACTCGACTGCGGCCCGCCGCAGGTTGCCGTTGTATTCGTCCAGCTTCTTTTCAAACTTCTCACATAGAGTCAGGGCGTCCGCGGTGCCACCGGCGAACCCGGCCAGCACCCGCCCCTGAGACAGCCGGCGGACCTTCCGCGCGGTGTGTTTAACTACTGCGTTGCCGAGACTTACCTGACCGTCGCCCGCCATGACCACGCTGCCTTTGTGACAGAGGGAGAGAATGGTTGTGCCGTGCATTTCCTCCCGCATCACCAGCCCCCCTCTTGATTGCGGATTGCATGGCCAGTGGAAGGTCCAGGCCGAAGCGGATTGCGGAGGTTAGCAGCCAGTAGCCAGTAGCCAGTAGCCAGTAACCAGCATGAGACGGTAATTTGTGTCATCTCTTCTCCACGCTCATTACTCATCACTCATTACTTAGTTACGCCCGCGGGTGCGCTTTATCGTAGACCTGCATCAGGCGGTCCAGGTTGACGTGGGTGTACTTCTGGGTGGTCGAGAGGCTGGAGTGACCCAGCAGTTCTTGAATAGCACGCAAGTCCGCCCCGGCGTCAAGGAGATGCGTCGCAAAGGTATGGCGCAGCGCGTGCGGGCTGGTTTTAAGGGCGATGCCGCAATCTCGGGCGTACCCGGCGACGAAACGCGCCACGCTCCGGGTGGTAAGCCGCTCTCCACGAGTGTTGAGGAAGACCGGCAGAGACGCAGACGACGGCGTGGAAGGCAAAGAGTATCGTCTTTTCGGAACGACTAACGCTGGAATCTGGACGCGATAACGATCCAGGGCTTCGAGGGCCTTGCGACCAATCGGCACGATGCGCTCTTTGTTGCCTTTTCCTTTGACCCGCACGACCTCAAGGTTGGCGTCAATCTTGTCCCAGTCGAGGCCGACCAATTCGCTCACCCGTAGGCCGCAGGAGTAGAGCACCTCCAGGATCGCTCGATCACGCAGGCCGGCCGGTGTGTCGAGCGCGGGCGCATCAAGCAGGCGAAACATGTCGTCTATGGGCAGATAGGTTGGCAGCGGCTGGTCTTTTTTCGGGGAACCAATATGCACAGTGGGATCGCGTTCGATGACCCCTTCGCGCAGCAGAAAACGGAAGAAGCTCTTGACGGCCGACAGCTTGCGGCCGATCGAACTCTTTTTATGGCGGCGGTGGAGCGTGGACAAGAACGCCTGGATACGATGGTGATCGATCCCCCCAACCGGTACGGCGCGGGCCTCCGCACGTTCGTGGGGTTTCTCCACGAACGTGAGAAACTGAAGGAGATCACTAAGATAGTTGCGCAGGGTGTGCGTGGCGACGTTTTTCTCGACACGAAGAAACGTGGCGTAGCGGTCAATCAGCGGCTGTAGGTCGGGTATGCTCATCGCCTAATGAAAAAGTGAAACTATAATACCAACAAGCCCCTGCGGAAGGAAGTAGCCGAAGTGGACAGGGGCGCAAGCGGGGTGTAATCAGCACAAGGACGCGCGCATGAAATCTTGTCATCGTTGCCAGCGTGAAATTGTCAGCAAAGACCGCATCGGCCGGCGCGACACCTGTCCTGGCTGCGGAGTCGACTTGCGCTGTTGCCTGAACTGTACCTTCTACGACACGCATTATGCCAACGCTTGCCGCGAGCCCAATGCCGATCCGGTGCTCGATAAAGAGGCGGGAAATTTCTGCGAATTTTTTCTGTTTAGCGAAAACCGACAGCAGCAACAGTCGGCCACTGCCGATACCCGCGCCCGACTCGCAGCCTTGTTCAAAAAGAAATGAAGCACGAAAAGCACTTTCTTAGCGGCCTGTTCGTCGGTGCGTTTCTTTTTGTCTTGCACGCCTGCCAGAGCGATCCCCACAACGCGCGTGGGATCGCTGAGCGGTTTCTCGATGCTCATTACGTCGAAATCAACCTCCAAGCGGCCAAACCTTACTGCACGGGGCTTGCTTTGGACCGACTGGAGGACGAGATCCGGCTGACTGAAGGGCAGGCGATCGACGACAGCACGCGCAAACCACTGGTCCATTACCGGCTGGTGGAGGAGAAGCCGCGCGGGGAAAAGAGTACCTCATTTCTCTATGAAACAACGATCTCGGTGAATGGCGCCGGCGAATTCACCAAGAAGGTCCTCCTCACCCTGCGGCAGGGCGAGCAAGGCTGGCGGGTGGCTAACTATAGTGAGTTCGACTGATTCAGGCCGGTTGAGAGAGAGGTCCCTCTTCCCTTGTGGGAGCGGGACAGGGTAAGGGGGCTTCCGGCAGAGAGTCGAGAGTTTTAGAACTGTCAGTGAAGTGTTGACAACGACCAGGGAAGCGGAGGAGAATGCGGTAGTGAAGAGGCCTTCGCCTCGATCTGCTGCTGTCGGACAAGAGAGGGAGTAGGGAAAGAGACCACAAGTGCCGACCTCAATCGAAAGGAGGAACGCGTATGCAAGATAAAACCTATGTGATCACTGAGATTGTCGGCGTTGCCGACAACTCCATTGCCGAGGCTGTCGCCAATGCCATTGCGCGAGCGAACAAGACACTGAAGGCGCTGGACTGGTTCGAAATCAAAGAGGTGCGCGGCACAGTTGTCAACGGAAAGGTTGGGCAGTACCAGGTGACCCTTGAGGTCGGGTTCCGCTACCTCACGGACGAGGAAATGCGGGCTTGGGTCCAGGGGTAGACAGAGGCAGAGACGAGAATCTCAGACACACGGAAGGGGATAATCATGCAAGACAAGACATACAAGCTCATTGAGTTGGTCGGTGTATCTGCCACGACGATCGAAGACGCCGTCCAGAACGCGATCTCCCGCGCGAATCAGACCCTCAAGAACCTGGATTGGTTCGAGGTGGTAGAAGCGCGCGGCCTCATTCAGGAGGGCAAGGTCAGTCAGTTTCAGGTCAAACTCAAGGTTGGCTTCCGCCTGCTAGGATAGGGATCTTTTTGGCCTCGCGCGCGGCTGGCACATAGAAGCGCTCGACGTATTCCTTCACCATGCGGCGGGCGGAGAAGAGGGGAGTGATCGAACAGATCGCCTCCTTCACGACACGTACCCAGCCGCGCGGCACGCCATCTGAGTCGCACTGGTAATACAGCGGCACCAGCTCGCTTTCCAAGAGCTGATAGAGAGTGCCGGCGTCGTTGGCGTCACGCCCACTCGGGTCGGAGGCGGAGTCAGCCCTGATCGTCCAGCCATTGCCGCCGTTATACCCCTCACACCACCACCCATCAGCCACGCTGAGATTCGGTACCCCATTGAGCGCGGCCTTCTGCCCGCTGGTGCCGCTCGCTTCCAGAGGAGGGATCGGGTTGTTCAACCACACATCAACCCCCTGGACCAAAAACTTGGCCACGTGCATGTCGTAGTCTTCAATAAAAGCGATCTGCCCGCCGAGGTTATACTCCTTGGCCAAGGCGTAAACCTGGTGAATCAGGTGTTTTCCAGGTTCATCGGCCGGATGGGCTTTCCCGGCAAAGATAAGTTGCACGGGTCGCCAGCGATCCTGCATGATGGCTTGCAGACGGCCCAGATCCTGGAGGAGCAGAGTTGCGCGCTTGTAGGTGGCGAAACGCCGGGCAAAACCGATAGTGAGGGCTTCGGGGTCAAGCAACGCGCCCGAGGCCAGCACCTGCACGGGGTCACGGTGTTCCTTGCGCCATAAGTCCCGGGCCCGTTCACGAATGAAGCTCATGAGTTTGTGTTTCAGGAGCATGCGCACTCGCCACAGTTCCTCGTCAGGGATGTCATACACTCGTCGCCAAAGCGCCGGACTCTCATGGTGCTTGACCCAGTCTGGCCCCAGATACTTGCCGTATAATTGATCTAATTCCGGGGCAATCCAGGTCGGCGTGTGGACGCCGTTGGTCACGGCGGAGATCGGCACCTGCTCGACCGGTGTATCGGGCCAGAGCCCCTGCCACATGCGGCGCGAGACCTCGCCGTGCGTTTTGCTCACCCCGTTCCGCCATCCGGCCATGTGCAGCGCGAACACGGTCATGTGGAAGACCTCACCCCACGGCTCGCGATGATACCCCAGCGCCAGAAAGCGATCACGGTCGATCCCCAATTGGGCCCAGAAATGATGCAGGTATCTATCGATCAAAAGGAACGAAAAGGCATCGTGCCCAGCCGGCACGGGAGTGTGGGTGGTAAACACCGTGGTGCGTTGCACCACGGCCATCGCCTCAGGAAACGACATCCCCGTGGCCACGAGCTCGCGCGCGCGTTCGATCGTGACGAAGGCGGCGTGACCCTCGTTGAGATGCCACACTCGCGGACTGATGCCCAAGGCGCGCAATACCCGCACGCCACCGATCCCCAGGATGATTTCTTGGAGAATCCGCATCTCCAGGTCGCCGCCGTAGAGGCGGGCGGACAACTCGCGATCCCAGGGTGCATTCTCTTCAACGTCGGTGTCCATGAGATAGAGGGAGGCTCGACCGACGCGGACATGCCACACCTGTACATAAATGTGCCGTTCATCGATGGGTACGGCCACCAGGCACCGTTTTCCCTCGGGGGTAAGTGCCGGCTCCAGCGGCGCCTCGGCCCGGTCGAGATATTCGTATACTGCCTCTTGGCGGCCATCGACCGAAAGGCGCTGATGGAAATACCCTTGCGGATACATAAAGCCGACCCCGACGAGCGATACCCCAAGGTCACTGGCTTCCTTGCAATGGTCGCCGGCGAGGATGCCCAATCCGCCACCGTAGATCGGCAGCGAGCTGTGAATACCAAACTCGGCGGAGAAGTAGCCAATCGTCGTTTCCGCCAACTCAGGGGCAGAGCGGGTCAACCAGGTGTCCTGGGTGGTCAGGTCGGCGTCAAAAGCCATCAGCACGGCGTCGTAGCGACGGAGGAAGGCCGGGTCCTGCGCCAGGGCGTTTAGACGTTCGGGGCTAACCTCTCGCAGCAGCTTCACCGGATTGTGGGCGGTCATGCTCCACAGCGTCTGGTCAATCACGGCGAAGAGTTCTCTGGCTTGCAGATGCCAACTCCACCAGAGGTTACAGGCGAGGTCGGTAAGCCGGTTGATACGCGGGGGCAATACGCGGGTCGCAAGATCCATGCACGTCCTTCCTTCTCGCAGTCGGCGCTCCAGCGCTCTGCCACATATAATGAAATCGGCCGCGTTTTAACATAAATAAGCCAGGGTCGTCGTCCCCACCCTGAAAACCCTCTTCCCCTGACCTTGCCGAGCGGCTATATAAGAGGCGGCTTTCATAGCTCTATTACACAAGTCACGACATTGACTCAAAGGAGGCTCCTTTATGGACGCACAAGAAAGACAGCCGATCCCTCGCATCAACGACCCGGCGCCAGATTTTAAAGCGGTGAGCACCCACGGTGAGATTACCCTCTCGCAATTCACCAAAGCCGGCAAGTGGGTGTTGCTGTTCTCGCACCCGGCGGATTTCACCCCGGTTTGCACGACGGAATTCATCGAATTCTCCCGTCTGGCTCCCGAATTCGAGAAACGCAACGTGCAGTGCATTGGCCTGTCGGTCGATAGCATTTACTCCCACTTAGGCTGGGAGCAGAATATCGAGAAGAATTTTGGGCAAAAAATTCCCTTCCCGGTGATCGCCGATCGTAACATGGCCGTGGCCTCGCTCTACGGGTTGATTCACCCGGGAGCCAGTGACACTGCCACCGTGCGAGCGGTCTTTCTCATTGATCCGGCCGGCAAGGTGAGGTTTCTGATTTACTACCCGCTCAGCATGGGACGGAACTCGGCGGAAATCCTGCGGGCGATCGACGCGGCCCAAGCCGCGGACAAACACGGCATCGCCACGCCGGTCAACTGGAAGCCGGGAGAGGAAGTGATCGTGCCACCGCCTGCCAGTGAAACCGCGCTGCGTGAACGGCTGGAGATGGGCAGGAAGGGCGAAGTCAATCAGACCGACTGGTACTTCTCGAAGAAGAAGATATAAAACGCGCAGCGTCTGCCCATCTGTAGGGGCGAATCTTGTATTCGCCCCTCACCCTCCCCTCAGGCGATCACAAGGATCGCCCTTACGATTTCAATAGTCCCGCAGGCCAACGATCATCAGGAAACGGTTCTTCTCCGGTAAGGAATCCCCGTGCCTCGCGCAGCCCTTGCGCGATCGCTGACTGGTCCGCAGCGGCGTCGACGAGAGCAACCATCAGAGCGAGTGCATTACTAATCATCCAGTCTTCGCGATTGTCGAGTTCTTTCGGGTTGGCAAAAATGGGGTGCGCGAGAGCCCAAGCGTGCAGGTTTGCCGCGGACTCGACGCCGGCAAAGTAGTGGTCGATATGCTCTATCACTTGACGTGTGATGCGGACGATTCGTTCCATCGAGATTAAGGGCAAGTCGTAAAATATCACTTTTTATTAAGTATACCAAGAACGATCAGGCGCAGGCACCACGCATCGGCCTGCAAGAGTCAGTGAGAAACTTATAGATCAAGACCTGACCCCTTTCCCTTCTCATATTACTTGCGAGGGGAGGGGTGTGATCC
>JBGPOI010000201.1:0-8017 GCA_041487975.1 Binatia bacterium
AGCCTGCCCACGATACCAACAGATTGCGGAATGCGGATTGAAAGAATACCATTTTCCTATGGCATCGCGTTCTTCTGCCGCTCCTACTGTCCACCGCTTTACACGGGACGAATACTATCGCATGGCCGAGGCTGGGCTCTTTCGCGACGAACGCGTGGAGTTGCTTGAGGGGGAAATCATTACCATGAGCCCGCAGAACACTCCTCATGCTTCGACCGTGTATCGCCTGGCTCACAGACTTGAACAACAGGTTGGGAACATGACCTGTATCCGCTGCCAGCTTCCTATTGTGCTCAATAACTGGAGCGAGCCTGAGCCTGACATCGCTGTCTGCGTTCCTGACCCAGATGACTACAGCCGAGCGCACCCGCAACCAGAGCAGATCTTGCTTCTTATCGAGGTCGCCGACGCGAGCTTTCCGTATGATCGTGGCCAGAAGACCACAGCTTACGCGGTAAGCGGCATCCCGGAATTGTGGATTGTCAATCTGCCTGATCGCCGGATCGAAGTTCTCAGCGATCCCGATCCTACAACTCGGACTTATCGACAGCAGCGGTATACTTTTGCCGGAGACAGCCTACCTTTACCAGGCGGAAGCGTCATAGCCGTGACAGACATCCTCCCTCGCCCATAGAAACATTCAGAGGTAGCGTGCGCTGCGCGCACGTCTGTCCTGCCCGCCATTATTTTTCGTGCGCATAGCGCACGCTACTGCTAAGAAACTCGTAGCCATAATAGCGGCAATGGCCATCTTTCAGTTCATCCCCCCAAGCTCTAAACCTCTAGCCTCCAGTCTCAAGTCAGTCCATCACCGATCCGCCGCATACATTAATCCCTTGTCCGTTGATGCCTCCAGCTTCACCAGAGGCAAGCATGAGGGCAACGTAAGCAATCTCTTCTGGCTGCATGACTCGCTTCAGCGGGCTCATGTCTGCTAACGCTTTCACGGCAACGGTCGCGTCGCGGCCGGTGGTTTTGACGATGTTAGCAATGGTTTCTTCAAACAGACCAGTGGACCCGACCCAGCCTGGACAGATAGCATTGACGGTGACCCCACTGCCGGCCACTTCCAACGCCAGGGCGCGGGTGAACCCCAGGGCGGCATGCTTGGAGGCGACATAAGCGGTGCAATAGCGAAAGGGGATTTTGCCCGCGGTCGAGACGATATTGATAACGCGCCCATCCTTGCGCTCCAGCATGCCTTTCATCACCGCTTGTGTGACCAGATACATGCTGGTAGCGTTCAGCGCGAACAGGTGATTCCACATCTCCAGGTCGGTTTTGAAAAAGGGCGCGCTGCGACCCGTGCCGGCGTTGTTGACCAACAAATCCACGCGGCCAAACCGCTCGTGCACGGCTGCCACCATCCGCGTGACTGATTCTTTCTCTGTCACATCGCAGGACACCGCATACGACTGGCAGCCGCAGGCCGCCACTTCTGCCGCCACCCGGTCGATCTCCGCCTGGGTGCGCGCGGCCACTGCAACTTCTGCCCCTTCGCGAGCAAAAGCCAGCGCAATGGCCCGGCCGATTCCCCGTCCACCGCCGGTGATCAGAGCAACCTTACCTCGGAGTCGCATACTCATACTCTCCCCTTCCCTTCCTCCGAGCCCAGCAGCAGGAACCCATGCAGGAAGAGGTCGGTCAGCGTGTGCGCCATGTCTTCCGGTTTCCCGTCTTTCTTGGGGTTGTACCACATATGGATCCAACTCATGGCACCAAAGAGGAAGAGGGCGATGGCTCCCAGCTTGATAGGAAACTCTTTTTTGCCGCTGACCTCTCGCAGCACTTCGCGCACGAGTTCAAAGTAGCGACGCCGCTTCTTCTCGACGATGGCGTAATAATCCTTTTCCTGCAGAATTTCCTGCTCGAAGGCGCAGACCTTTTGATAGGCCATATGTTGGATGAAATAGCGAAAATGGTTGAGGACAATGCGGCGAAGCTTTTCCTGCGGGTCAGTCACTCCTTGTAAACTTTCTTCTACATGGGCCAGGATCGAACCGAAGGCATGATCCTGAATGAGAAAGAGCAATTCTTCCTTGCTGCGAAAGTAATAGTACAGCCCGGCCAGGCTCATCCGCGCCCGCTCGGCGATGGCGCGGATCGACGCGTCGTGGTAGCCCTTCTCAGAAAAAATCTCGGCGCCGATGTCCAGGAGCTGTTCGAGCTGGGCGTCATAGCGAGGAGTTGTCGTCTCGCGCGCCCGCGCGCTCGTGCGCAACGGCGGACGCCGCGCGACTGCAACCCCAGACACCTTCCTGCCTCCTCGTACCGACCGATCTTCATTCGCAACCGGCATTAGTGTTTCTACCCTCCTACTGAGACTTGAAACTTTGAATTTGGAACTTGGAACCTTGAAATCAGGGGTTCCAGTCCGGCGCGGCCAAGCGGCGGCGGCCGTCTTTCGCCAGACTGACCGCCTCTGCAAGAGTGAACTTGCGATCCCAGAGCTTACAGGTCACTTCTTTGTGGTGCTGGTCTAACCCTTCACAGTAGTTGGTAAATACGCAGCGGTTGACTTCCTCCCCTCGCCCCAACTTCATCTTCATCCACCAGTCCGGGTCGGCTAAGGATTGGCGCGCCGCGCCAACGATATCGGCCTCTCCACGTTGGAGAATCCCTTCAGCTTGGTCAAAGCCGTAGATTCCGCCGGTGGCGACGATCGGCGTGGCAAAACCTGCCGCGCGCACCGCCTGCCTGATTTGTGTGGTACAGGGAACATTGCGCCCAAAGGGACCAGGCGCAGCGACGTGAACCGTGGGCATGCATTCAAGCCCGCTCTCGCCGGTATAGGGGTAGGCCGCCTCGCCAGCGCGCGGCTGCTTGGCGTCTTCAAACTTCCCGCCGCGAGAGATAGAGAGAAAATCCATCCCGGCTTTGGCGAATTCGACGCCGAAGTACACCGCATCGTCAAGGCGGTTCCCGCCGGTAAAGATCTCATCGCTCAAGTAGCGGCAACCGATCACGTAGTCGGCGCCCACTCGCGCCCGCACAGCGGCAAACACTTCAAGCGGCAGCCGCACGCGCTGCTCTTTGGCACCACCATAACCATCGGGTCGGGTATTCAAACGCGAAAGAAACGACGCCATGGTATAGGCATGCGCGTAGTGCAGTTCCACGCCATCGAATCCGGCTTGCTGGGCTCGCTCGGCGGCATCGGCAAACAGGCCGGGCAAGACCTGGGGCAGTTCGCGAATGTGTGGTAGGTCCAGGTCAGTGACCCGCTCGCGATAGCCCATCTGCAGCGTTTCGAACTCATGCGCGGTGAGTACCTCGGCCAACTCAGCCTCGGAGAGTGAGAACAATTTTTCTCCGACCACCTGGGCTGAGGCTTCTTGCCATTCCGGTTCGTGTACCAGCCGCGCCAAGCGGCGGCGGTGCTCGTCGGTCAGCTTGAAGAAGCGCTCGAAGTATTTTTCCTTCGCTACCCGACGGCGGATGGAGAGGAAGTCGATGATTTGGATGAAGAAGCGGGTGTGTCCCTTGCTGGTGCGGTGGACCACGTCCACCATCTTCTTCAAGCCATCGAGAAAGCGGTCGTGACCGATGCGCAATAGCGGACCACTGGGGATATCACGAATCCCGGTGGCTTCCACAACGAGGACGCCAGGTTGCGCCCGGGCGTAGCGCTCATACCATGCGAGCACTTGGGGAGTCACAAAACCATCGTCCGTCGCGCGCCAGGGCACCATGGCCGGCACCCAGGTGCGCGCCTCAACCGACAGATTGCCGATCCGGATAGGAGAAAACCACAAGCTGGCCTGGGCCTCTGCGGCGGTGGGCCAGCGCACTGGCGGCAGGGGATATTTTTTACTGACTTTCTTTGCCGAGCCATTGGTCTTTTGGACGGCAGTCGAGGAGTCAGCCACAGGGGCTGCAGGTTCCATAATTTTCTCCGAGAGTCGGTGTCTTAGCAACCTCTGCGTTCTCCCTTCGACAAGCTCAGGGCGAACGGGTCACGTCTTGAAAGCACGAAAGAGTTTCCGTTCATGCTGAGTCCTTCGACAAGCTCAGGACAGGCTCTGTCGAAGCATCAGGCCGCCGCCGCTAAAGAGAGGTCGAGATGCGCAGGCGTTTCGACTTCCAGATCAGACGGGAAAGTCAGACCGCACTTCACCATCCCGGGCTTGATGTCGTTGATAAAGTCTTGCGTCACTGCCCCGCTATCCCGCGTTTTGAGGCCGACTGCGATGGCGAAACGGTTGCCCGGCGTGCCGGGCCGACCAAACGAGGTGAGTGAAAAGGTGAGCCATTTGTTGAAGAGCTGTTGCACCTGGAGGCGATACGCCGGATTGCGACAGGCTTCGACCATGACGCGCTCGCCAAAGCTTTCGTGCTCTTCTTCTTCGGCCAGGATCTTGCCGATGATTTCGGCGTAGGGAACGTAACTGCACTGGCGATATTCCGCCAGGTGGAATTCGCCCGCCCGGTCGTAGAGAAACTGGCATACCGCCAGTTCGAACCAACTTTTGACATACGGCACCCCGCCGTACCTCTGAACCCTCTCTTCCACCACCGCTTCAAGATTGCCGCCCAGGTCACGGTACAAGCGGATCGTCTCTTCATAGTGTTCCAGCTCCTCGCCCACCTGTTTGGCCAGGAGTTCCTTGAGGCCGAGCGTCGGAATGAACTTGAGCGCGTCACTGAAGATGTTCGCCGCCATGAATTCGCGCACTCCCTGGCTCTCCAGGAGTTGCGTCACCATTTTCTTGTATTCCGGCGTCATTTCGTCGGGGGAATGGATCTTCTGTGTCTCAGGCATGGCTCGGTTTCCTGCGTCCGTAAAAATTCGAACGATCGTTAGAATATTGTCCCCTTAGCCTCCCGTCAACCACCTGCAGGACTGAGGGCTGAGGATTGAATTATCGGACCCTAGTTCTTTGCCTTACTCAGCACTCAGTCCTCAGTACTCAGTCCTTTCTTGATCTTCTTCCGTGTTCCTTCCAGATATTCACGGCACGCTTTCTCCTTGAACTCGATTGCCCGCTCCCATTCGTCGAGATCGTAACAATCGCGCTCGGCCACACAACGGATCTCGCTCACGGTCCGCTCATCCAACCCCAAGCGCTCGGCAATCTCCTTATCTGACAAGCCACGGGTGCGGTTGGGGAGGTCGATCTTGATATTGCGCTGAAAAGAATTGCTGAGCCGCAAGACCTCATCTTTGTGTCGGCGATAAAGCAGCGGATCGACAGTAAAGACACCCATGTTTCGTTCCTCCAGACCCTAGACGCTTGATCCTAGACTCACTTTTTGACGACCTTCCCAATCGGACACACCCGCATGCACTCGAAGCACTGGCCCTGGCTCTGCGCCGAGAAGGTGAGGGACCATAACGTGCTGGTGAAGAAGTTGCCGAAGAGCAGCATCTTACGCTTTTCCCGATCCTCTTCGCTCATCGCCTCTTCCATCACTTTCTGGAAGCCGGGAATCCAGTTGGTATACACGCGTGTGTGGCAGCGGTCGCGGTTGTAATAGGTCTCGACGATCCTGCCGTTTTCGATCTTACCGTCCAGACAGCCGCCGTTCTTAGCCGGGCAGACGCTCAAACACGGCGTGGTCCCGTCGCGCTCCCACATCTCCAGGCAACTGGGAGCCGGACATGCCGGTTCACTCAAGCGGCCATCGGCGTTGAGCGGCAAAGTGGTGATCACCCCGGCGTAGTAGAGAAATCCGTGGACCGGGTGGAGCACAGGGCCGGCCAGGCTACGGGTACCGACACCGGCCAACTCAGCGGCCAGCATGAGGCTGAGGAAGGGCTGGTGGCCTTTGCGGGTGCCGGGCGGGACGAAGAGGGCGTAGTAGCCGTAGCGGTTTTCGATTTCCTGCGCCAGCTTGCGCGCCACCGAGTTGATCCGGTCGGCCGTGCTGGTCGTGGTCATCGTGTCTACGGACGGGCTGATCCACTCTCCAGAGCGCGGCTGCGCGCCGCCCACCACGACCACACTGCGTGCGTTGGGCAAGAGGTCGCGTGGGCGGAATCCTTGCGGCGTCTCCTCGTCAAAGGCAGTGGCATCGGCGATACCGCAGACCTGAGCACCAAACGAGATCGCCCCACGTTTGATCTCTTCCTCACGGGAGAGAGTTTGCTTGGGTTTTTCCATAATAGCAAAACGCCTTTCAGCACAGGTCCCCTCTCCCGCGCTGCGGGAGAGGGAGAAAAATAAGCCTCGCCAATCACAGCTTCGCCCGGTGTTTCATCCCCACCGGACACACGCGGATGCACTCGAAACACTGAGCGATGCTTTCCTTGTAATACGCGAGCGCCTCCACACTACGAGTGAAAAAATCCGAATAAATTAACGTCTTGCGTCTTTCCGGATCTTCCTCGTTAACGATCTCCAGCAGCATCTTCTGGAAAGACCCAGTGCCGTAGGTTTGCGCGCGGGCGTGGCAGCGTTCGCGGTCATAAAAGTTCTCGACGATCTTCCCATTGTCAATTTTGCCGTCGAGGCAACCGCCCTGCGAGGACGGACAGGCGCTCAAGCAGGGGGTCGTGCCGAACCGCTCCCACATCTTCACACAACTCGGCGCCGGGCACACGTCTTTCTCCACCAGATGGTCCGGCTGGAGCGGCATGGTCGTGATCAGCGCCGCGTAATACAACATGCCGTACTCGGGGTGCAGAATGATATTGGCCGCCAGACTCCGCGTCCCCAGGCCGGCCAGCACCGCCGCCAACATCATGCTCATCGGTGGCGTGTGGCCGCTCACTTCGCGAGCCGGAGCCTGGATCGCGTAATAGTCGTACTCGCGCTCGATCAGATCGACCATCACATGCACGGCGACATTTTCGCGCAGGTCGTAGCCGATGTTCTCGATCACGTCATGATCGGGAGCATGCCAGGCGCCAGCCGTGGGTCCGTCACCGCCGGCCACGATCACACTTTTTGCTCCGGGCAGAAAGTCCTCAGGCCGGTGCCCCTGCGGCACGTATTTGTTGAAGGCGTCAGCCGCCGCGATCCCGACGACTTTGGCCCCGGCCTTGAGGCCGATGGCTTTGAGGTGCTGTGAAGCGTTAATGGTCGTAGTCTCGGAGTCACGCATTATTCTCACCTTGCACAGGCCAGCGGCCTGTGCCACCAAAAGGAAAATCTCTGAACCCTATCCTTTGGTGGGACAGCCGGCCCGGCTGTTCTTTCGCCACTATAAAAGGAGCATTTTGCTCAACATGGTGGGACAGCCGGCTCGGCTGTCTTTTCTCGGAGTCACGCATTATTCTCACCTTGCACAGGCCAGCGGCCTGTGCCACCAAAAGGAAAATCTCTGAACCCTATCCTTTGGTGGGACAGCCGGCCCGGCTGTTCTTTTTACTTCTCCTTAAACTTCACTTTCTGTAACCCAGAGATCCGTTCGTCGGTCCAGCGCATGGCCTTATACTCGAAGCGCTCGATCTGCTCGGGCGTCGCCTCTCTCACCGCCATACTGACCCCGGTCCGCTCGCGCAGTTGTTCCGGCAGGCGAACGAGAATCTGCTCTCTGCGCGCTGTGTCAGCGCCAGTCTTAAAAGCCACCCGCATAGCGATCTCTTCTCGCCCGGCATGTTGATCGACGTAGACACGGGCATTGTACTCATCCACCTCAGGATAACTGAATAGCACCGCGTCGGTTGCATCGGGCCAGATATTGACCCCTTTGACCTTGATCATGTCATCGTAGCGCGCAATCGTCCCGGCCTCCAAACACGGCCCCGTGCGACCGCAGCGGCAGTAGCCGGGCGGCAGGAGGCGCACCCGGTCACCGTGGCGAAACCGCACCAGAGGAGTAGCGATGCGGTTAAAGGTCGTCACTACCACATCTCCCTCTTCGCCGTACGGGGTGGGCGCACCGGTCTGGGGATTAACGACTTCCAGCAGCGCCCAGTGGTCAATAAAATGAAAGCAGCCGCGCTTGCCATCGTGCACTACCCCGTCCTCGCAGGTTGCGCCGAACATCGTGCCGATCTGGGTGGTGCCGTACACATCGTAAAGAAGCGCACCCCAGAACTCCTGCATGCGCTCCGCCCATTCGCTCGGAT
>JBGPOI010000202.1:0-8016 GCA_041487975.1 Binatia bacterium
AAGGTCGGCACGTTCATGATGCGGATTAAGATTCCCAACGGTCTTCTGACCCCTCAGGGCTTGAAGGCTATTGGCGAGATTTCCCTCAAGTATGGCAACAACTCTGGTGAGCTAGCCACTCGGCAAAACATCCAGCTCCACTGGATCCGGCTTGATTCTGTCCCTGAGATCTTTGCCACCCTGGAACAGGCAGGTCTCACCACGGTGTGCGGTTGTGGAGATACGGTGCGGAATATCACTGGCTGTCCAGTGGCGGGGCTGGAACGCGACGAGATCTTTGACACGACTCCTATTGTGGCCGAAGCCGCGCGTTTCTTTTACGGCAATCGGGAATACTCAGACCTACCCCGCAAACACAAGATCACTATCGCCACCTGCCCCTATCAGTGCAATGCGCCGGAGATCAATTGCGTTGCCTTGGTGGGGGTGAGGATGCCGGACCCAATCAACGCCGATGCAGAAGGAGAGCGGCTGGGATTTGCCGTTAGGGTAGGGGGTGGGCAGGCGTCCACGCCCCGCATTTCCCGCCATCTGGGAGTGTTTGTGGACATCCCTGACGTGATTCCCGTGCTGCGGGCCATTCTCGATGTGTGGAAGAGTGATCCGCGTTATCGTCTCTCCCGAGTGAAGGCACGCCTCAAATTCATGATTGATGACTACGGTCCGGAGAAGTTCCGCGAGATGGTTGAGGAGAGGCTGGGGCGCAAGCTTGCCGATCTTCCCCAATTGCCCACACCAAAAGGAGAAACCGGTCACATCGGTATCCATCCGCAAAAGCAAGCAGGGCTCTACTACGTGGGCTTCCCGGTTTCTGTGGGACTCATGAAGGGCGAACAGATGGTGCGGATTGCCGAGGTGGCAGCAAGCTATGGGGGAGACATTCGTCTGACCCGTCAGCAGAACTTCATTCTCACGCATATTCCCGAGCCGCGACTGCCCGAGATCATCGAGCGGGTGACTGAGATCGGTTTCTCTCCCAGCGTCAACCATATCCGCGCTCTGAGCGTCGCCTGCACCGGTGACGAGTTTTGTAACTTTTCGGTCACCCCGACCAAAAGCAAACTCGAAGAGATCCTCGAGCATCTAGAGAAGACTTTTGGCCAGGCGGTAGAGGATCTGAAGATCAACTTGGATGGCTGTCCTCACGCCTGTGCGCACCACTGGACAGGCGATATCGGTCTGCAGGGAACGACCGGCCGCGGAGCAGTGGGAGAAAAAGTAGAGGCTTTTGACATCATTCTGCGCGGTGGACTGGGGGCTCACGCCGCTATCGGCAAGCCTCTCTTACGCCGGGTTCCCTCGGCGCAAGTGGAAGAATGCCTCGACCGGCTGGTGCGGGCCTATCTCAATGGCAGGCGTGGAAGGGAGAGTTTCAAGGAGTTCTGCGACCGCTCCACGGATGAGGAGCTTATCGCCTTCGCTGCCGTGCACGGAGCAGTTGAGCAAAGAGGTCACGAAGAGCAATCGGTTGCTGCTGCAACCATCGGGTAGACAACCAGGCAGAGGAAAGGGAATGCGCATGGACACGCATATGATGTTGGATGAGCTTGAGGCTGGAGAGCTTGCCATTGAGTTCGACGATCAGGAACCCCAGGAGGTGATCCGCTGGGCGCTTGAGCGCTTTGGTCGGGGAGTGGCGATCTGCACAAGCTTACAAGCCGACGGCCTCGTGATCGTGGATATGGCGTGGCGGATCGATCCCACTGTCCGAGTCTTTACCCTCGACACCGGTCGCCTGCCACAAGAGACCTATCAGTTTCTGGACCGTGTGAGGAAGCATTACGGGATTGCTCTGGAGGTCCATGGGCCGGAAGCCCAGCAAGTGGACTCGATGGTCCAAAGACATGGGGTGGATCTGTTTTACCGTGAAGTACCGCTACGACTCCTCTGCTGCCAAGTCCGTAAAGTGTTGCCACTCCGCCGAGCGCTCCACCATTTAGATGCCTGGGTGACAGGGTTACGTCGCGATCAGTGGGCCACCCGCTCGAACATTCGCAAGATCGAACTCGACCATGATCATGGCGGCATCGTCAAGATCAACCCCTTAGCCGATTGGGCTGAGGACGAGGTGTGGGACTACATCCGTGCGTACAATGTGCCGCACCACCCGCTTTATGATCGTGGTTACACCAGCATCGGCTGTGCACCCTGCACTCGCCCCGTGCAACCAGGGGAAGACCATCGCGCCGGACGATGGTGGTGGGAAAAAGGAGCCCCGAAAGAGTGTGGCATGCACTGTGCCATCGAAACCGGCGGATTCGAGCATGAACTAGAATCCATTCTGGGCGACGGGATGGAAGCGCAGAACGGATACGATGATGGCCACCGGGCCGCTTGACGAATTCCAAAAAGAAATCCTGGAGCGAGAAGTCCGAGCGTTCTTGACCGGAGTCGCAGACCCTGAAGCCCAGGCCCGCTATGCCGGGTTGCTCCAAGAGGTTAAGGACGGAGAGGTCAGCGAAGAATGCTCCGCAGCCTTAGAAGGGATTTTGCAGGTTGTCCTGGAAAGCGGTCGGGCTCGCAAACTCTACGGGCCGCCAGGCGAGAATTCCCTAAATTCGCTCTTTCAGAAAACTCCGCGCGGCTCTGCGTTAGTTCAGCAGGCAAACGAGGTGAACAAAGCCCTCAAAGGGCTAGAAGGCCAGACCTTAGGGGGAGTCTCCTTTCGCTCCACAGGACCAGGATCCTGGGGGCTGACCCTGCAGACGGACCGCGGGGAACTGACTTTGCGCATCGATAGACAAGGAATCCGAGTGCACGATCTGGAAGTGGATTTGGGTTGATTGACTGACAATCCTGCGGTCAAGTTCAGGAAGCGGTACAAACTAACTCATTGATATGGATTAACGAGCAGGATCTATCTCCTGGACCCACCCCCCTGGTACTCTTTTCCGCCCCGCTCGCGTGCGGGGGGCAGAGGGGTCTCGTTCTCTCTTCGGGGAGGGGGTATCAGCGTGATCGACTTTCGCCGGAGGACGCGGAGAACCGCGCGTCAAGAGGAAAATCTGTGTGAAAAAAAACGTGTCTCCGGCATGGGCAATCCCGACTCCCGTCACATTGAAATTGCCCTCGATGTTCTTTCGGTGTCCGCTACTCTGCAGCCATTCGGCGACGGCGGTGCGAGGCGCGGCAGAGCGGCTGTAATTGTTTGCCCCCACATTTTCGGCAAATTGGCTGAAGCTCATTGTCCTGGACAGCGATTTGCCGCGCATTTCCGCTCCCTCGTGGCCGAGCCCTACGTAACCCATCGCTATATCTCGACTGTGTTGACGGGCGCTGGCAGCGATCTCCTCGCTGTAGGCGAGCGGTGCCAACCCTATTGCGGTACGGTGGTTGTTGACCAGTTCGTGCACCTGACGCTCAAGTGCTGTAAGATCCGTGGACTCGCTCTCGGCACGGGCGATTGAGTCCTCGATTATAGGCACAAGCGAAACCAGCACAAGCAAAAAAACTCCGAGTGCGTGGTGCGGTTTGCACGTCCGCCCCTGCTTATTGCTCATTTACGACTTGCCCCATAATCGGCTATCGCCGCCGATCATTGTCATTTCTCTCGTGATCGCTCGTATGTCATCCTCCCAGACAGGTCAAGTGACTCTTCTCAACGAGAAGGCTCCTCGACCGGGCGATGCGGCCCTCGCCTTTTATGCTACAGTAAAGACCTCAGCGTTTGCGCCCAACGAGGAACTGCATGGCACGCCTGTTCAAAGACATTACAGAAACAATCGGACACACCCCTCTGGTTCGCCTCAACCGCATCACTCAGGGACTACACGCTGAGATCTATGCCAAGCTAGAGTTCTTTAATCCTCTCGGCAGTGTCAAAGACCGTATTGGTTACAGCATGATTGTTGCCGCCGAGCGTGCTGGCAAACTGACGCCGGAGACTGTGATCATCGAACCGACGAGCGGCAACACCGGTATCGCCCTGGCCTTCGTCGCCGCCGCACGTGGGTATCGGCTGATCTTGACCATGCCGGATTCGATGAGCATGGAGCGGCGCAATCTCTTGCGCCTCCTCGGCGCGGAGCTGGTGTTGACCCCGGCTCAGGAGGGCATGGTAGGCGCTATCTGGAAGGCCGAAGAGATTGCTAAAACACTTCCCCACGCTTTCATCCCGCAACAGTTTGAAAACCCGGCGAACCCGGAGATTCATCGTCAGACGACTGCCCGCGAGATTTGGGACGATACCGACGGTGCGATCGATATCCTCATCAGCGGTGTTGGTACCGGTGGCACTATTACTGGTGTGTCTGAAGTCATCAAATCTTTGAAACCCAGCTTTCGCGCTGTTGCGGTTGAGCCCGAGCGTTCGGCGGTGCTCTCTGGCGGGGCTCCAGGTCCAACTTTGATCCAGGGTATTGGCGCGGGTTTCATTCCTCGGGTGCTCAACACGAAAATCATTGACGAGATTATCCAAGTGCGCGATGAAGATGCCTTAGCCACGGCGCGCTTGGTTGCTCAGCAAGAAGGCATCCCTGCCGGTATTAGCAGCGGCGCTGCTGTCTGGGCGGCGCTCAAGGTTGCGGCCCGACCAGAACATAAGGACAAGATGATCGTGGCAATCCTGGCCAGCTCGGCGGAGCGGTATCTGAGTACTGCACTCGTTGAGGATCTGAAATAAACGCAGCTTGCGCGTAATTTCGAGACGTGCATCTGCCTGAGTCCCCGCCTCCGCGGGCACAACGGCGGGGGTCATTCCCGCGAAAGCGGGAATCCAGCCAGCCGGGAGCGTGGTTGGAGTGGATGGTGCCGTCATTCCCGCGAAAGCGGGAATCCAGTCTCCGCTCGGGCGGTCAGACCCATTGCAAGACTCGGCCAGTTCAATGTCCGAATTATACGCAGCCTGCGAGTAAGCGAGCCGGTTCTGCTGCCACTCCTCCCGGTGCTCGCTTTTCTGCGAGTCCGATGCTACACCACGGCGCGGTGTTTTTGCCCGTGCAGGAGAGAACCCAGCTCCCCTTTTCCCCTGGATGCCCGCCTGCGCGGGCATGACGTCATTCCTCCGAAAAAAGGGACCGAAGGTCGGAGAATGTCATTGCGAGGAGCGTCAGCGACGAAGCAATCTCTCTGGCGGGCGGAGATTGCTTCGCTCCGCTCGCAATGACACAGTAGTGGTGCTTCCTCTATTTTCATGCTCAAGGGTGCGTTGGAGATGCATGAACATTCCCGCGAAAGCGGGAATCTAGAAGGCTATCCGGGGACCCTAAAATTCATCCCTGACAGACCAGTAGGCATCATCAAGGCAATTGGTTGTCCCCCGCCGTGGCACTCGTTTGTCATGCTCCTGCTCAAAAGCGGCGTAGATATTCAGACCATTCAGGCACTGCGCGGACATCAGTCTGGGAGTACGCCCTTGCTCTCCACACCCGTGCGGAATCGAAGAAAGAAAGGAGTGTAGAGTCTGGTGGATCGGCCCGAGGAGGAACTCGTATACGCATCCTAGTGCATAAGCAGGAAACCTTTTTGGGGAATACAGTTATCCTCGATCCGGCCAAAGCGTGTGTAGGGGCTTGATTTATCAAGCCCTTGGGTGGGTCCGATGAATCGGACCCCTACCTTGGTATCCCCAAGAGGTATGCTGAAACTGCATTAGTGAACATTGCCCCCAAGCCAGGACAGTGCTAAATAGTTACATATTCAGTATTAAAAACGACCATCATAAATACGGTATGAGTATTTTGGACGACGCGAGCAGCGGCTTGAAACTGTAGGGGTAAGTATCGAAGACAGCGAGTGGGAGCCGCCTTGGTATCCAGGCAGAGACGACCGGCTGGTCCAGAGTCAGGTGGCGTTGGCGGAAGGAGTGGTCCGGCCTCAGGTCAAGGCCGCAGGCGGGAGCTGGCATCCTGAGCGGCAGGTGTAGGAGGTGCGGTATGAACGAGTGGTGGCGCTCAGATTAACAGACCAGATGGTGAATGCGGGAAGTCTATAGGAGACGCGCATTACTTATCTACATATAGAGAAGAAGCTATATATATGGAAGCGTCTACTAATAATAGGTGGATCTTTCTATTAGTAGATGAGGAAGCGTAGTATATCACTAGTTAGCCATCATGAACCGTGGGTTCGCCACCCACTATGAAATCAGGGACTTACGTCCTACTTTCATAGCAGGCCATTACTTACGTCCAAACAGTAGTCAAGAGTAAAGTAACAAGTAGGGATAGACAGATGTATAAGAGAATCTCCGAGTTTCCAGACAATATTGACGAACTAGCCATGCCCGAGTTGGCCGCTTTATCTAAAGTTTGGCTTGAACGGAAGGCTGAACTAGAGAAAGGGGGTGCGTACCAAGAGTTCCTGAAAAAGCTTCAGCGCGAATGGGCTATAGAAACGGGGATTATTGAGCGATTGTATGGTTGGGATCGTGGAGTAACCGAGGTCCTTATTGAACAGGGTATAGATTCTACGCTCATTGCCCATCAAGGAGGATTGCAACGTTCACAGGCTGATCATGTCAAGAATTTGATTGACGATCAGCTCGCTATTGTTGAAGGGTTATTTTCTTTCGTAAAAGGCGAGCAGCCATTAACTGAGCACTTTATTAGAAGCATGCAAGCTCAGTTTACGGCTCACCAAGAATACACGGAAGCACAGACGCCGGATAGTCAGATTATTCAAGTAACGCTAGTTCGAGGAGAATACAAAAAACTCCCCAATAACCCTCGTCGACCTGACGGACTGGTACATGAATATTGTCCTTGGGAGTTTGTCCAGGAAGAGATGGAACACCTCGTACAATGGTATCGAGAGGCGGAGGGGAGCACGCCGCCTGAGATCCTCTCAGCGTGGTTGCACCACCGATTTACGCAAATTCATCCATTCCAGGATGGCAATGGTCGGGTAGCACGAGCTCTTGCGACGCTTGTCTTTTTAAAAGCAGGTCTGTTCCCTCTCATTATTCGGGACGCTGACCGCAAGCAATATATCGCTGCACTTGAGGATGCCGATGCGGGAGAGCTATCGAATCTTGTGCAACTTTTTGCGAAACGTCAGCGAGATTCCATCCTGGCAGCGATTGGCCTCGAACAACAGGTACAGCAAGCACGTTACGCAGAAGAGATTATCTCTGCCGCTATTCGAGCGCTCAAGGAGCGTGTAGTTGCTCAAACCGAGCGCGTCAAACAGGTCTATGTGGTTGCAGATCAACTCCACACAACTGCTTTTAAGCGACTTACTGACATTGCTGCCAAACTTGATATACAATTGGAAGAAGTTACTCTGCCAAATCAGTCTCCCTACCATGCGCGAGCAGACTACGCCGATGATAATTCACCAAAAAAGCATTATTTCCATAACCAGATTGTAGAGATTGCCAAAGGATTTAAATACTTCGCAAATCTAGAGCGATATCGGACGTGGGTGCGACTATCAATAACCACTGAAGAAACTTTTGAATTAGTCGTGAGCTTTCATGGATATGGGTACGGCAACGACGGGATAATGGTAGCCTCAGCTTTTACGTCGCAGCGTGTACCTCGGGAAGAAGGCGGGAGGGAGCCTGTAAATACGCAGGCGGTAGCTCAAGAATTGTTCCAATTTAATTACGCCGAAGCTTCCGAAAGTACAGAAAGACGCTTCAAAGAGTGGTTGGAAAGTGTCATTGCTATTGCGTTGGCAGAATGGAAGCGTTTGTTACAGGCCTAATAGGTGCGTGCAGTCGACGCCCTACAGCTTACGCTCGTTCCTCGCTTTAGCTTCCGGGCGCAGCTGACGCTGAGCGTTAGATTCTCCCAAAGGAAAGACGACCGTGCGGCTTCCAGAACAAATGGAAAAGGTAGGGTACTTCTGGCTCCCTGAAGATACGAAGCAACAGTTACCCGGCACGCTTAGGATCTCAGACTCGGGGGAGATAGCCCTTGAAGTTATTGGAAGCAGGACTTACGCTCAGCATGGTTAACAAGCCACGATCCGTGGATTCCGTAGCTCGGCCCGCAGATAGTTGGAGAACAAACTGTCCCGCAGCCCATACATCGTCTGTCCCAGTTCTTTGGCCTTCACTTTTAAGGAGACCCA
>JBGPOI010000203.1:0-7996 GCA_041487975.1 Binatia bacterium
ATCCAGCACCGTGTCTATCAGCGCGTCTTTCTCGTCGCTCGTCAGTCGGCTAAGAGCGGGGCGTTCGTTCATCCCCTATCTGGAATCACATTCCTGCCCGCTTGGGAAGCCCTAAAATCTCACAAGAAGCTGGGCTGTAACCTGCTATCTTCAAAGCCCTCGCCACCGATGTAGCCGGCGTAGACGAGCCCTGTCCCATCTGCCTTGACCTTAGCCACAAAAGCATCGGTCAGGAGAGGCGTGTACGTTAGGTCAGGCCCTACGACCTCAGGGAAAGTAGCCGCGGCGGAGTTGGTAGAGCCTGTAACATAGGCGTTGCCCAAACTGTCTACAGCAATAGCATTGCCCCCGTCAGAGCCGTCACCGCCGATGTAGCCAGCATAGACTAACACAGCAGGGTCAAGAATCAGCTCCTTGCTCGGGTCGTAGCTGCCAATGCGAAAGCTGCAGAGGTGGGTGTCTGTTGCTACGTGGGCTTCCAACGCATACGCTGCTGTTACCTCCACTCGCTGCCCATCCACTTCTTGATAGGCATACGGCGTGTCGTCGGAGAATCCGCCAGCCGGCGTGGTGACCGTAAGCTGTCCACTGTCTGTGAGGGTAACTGCTGTGGCCCCGCGGTACGCCAGTCTGATCTGGTTGGGATCGGTTCCTGGCTTGACGACGAACGTGTACTTCAGATGGTTGCCGATACCGCTGTACACCAGATCAATGCCAGGCCAGAGATCAGGGTAAACAATCCTGCTGTAGGTCGGCAGCCCTGTCTTCCATTGCTCCTGCGATCCCTTGAAGTAGCTGACCACGGCTGGCGTGGGGTCTTGCCCTCTGGGCGTCACATTGGGATTGGCCCCTACGAAATCGAGCCTGAGCACCCACTGCTGGGCCTCCTCGCTCGGCTGGGGCTCTACACGCAACGCGGCTGGCCGCAGCAGTTCGTCTTTTTTTCGTGAGAGCGGGTCCGGGCGCTGCTGCTTATTCAGAACAAAGGTGACGCCTTCGGCAGTAAAGAACAGCGAGGTGTCCCGCCCCTGCACATAGTAGGCGACTCGTGTATCCACCTGTCCGCGGTTCTCGATGAAGTACAACGGGAGCTTGCTCAGCATCGCCTGAACACGAGCCTTATTTTTTGTCTCGGCTTGTTGGGAGGAAGCGAGATCCATCCGTGAATTTTGTGGAAAAGGAGTAGCAACCTTGTTGTTAGTGGAAATCGCATGTCTTTGCGTTGCGCAAGCCGCGACCGTGAGCCCCATGGTAAGCGCCAATACCCATGCGCGTGTAATCAAACCGAGAGTTTTCACGACCCACCCCTTTTTGGGAAGACTGCGCGACCGACCCTATCGCCTTGCTTATTACTTCCCTTGCCCTTCACGGCGTTGTAAACCAAATGTGACAGTGCCGTCAAGGGAAAAATCAATAATTTTTTGGCTTATACGCTGATCGTCTGAGCTTTATTTTCCTCCTGTCGCTTTCTGGGCAGAAAGCGACAGCTTCCTTTGTTGGTACCCTGACCTTGCCGGAACTTTGCCAGAACCGCTGAGCGAGAGGAGGGATTATTGCGAGTTCGAGTCTCGCTCCCGGCATTAACAGGGTGTGCTTCAGTTGGCGGGGCGCCGCGCCCTTCTTTGGGATCATGTGAGTAAACGTTGATATCGCGCGCCAGCCACTGGATCGGGCTCGGCCCGTAAATGGCATGGGCACCGCTTGCACCGAATAAGGTGTCTAAATTCCACCGCTGGTCCGGGAGTTGCGGCCAAGGGAGCGGTATCGCCAGGTCTGACTGGAGGTTTTCCTGCGACGGGGTCCAGGACCCTTCCTCTCAATCTGCAATCCACATTCCACAATCCGCAATCGGCCTTACCCCACGCGCGCCAGTTCCAGCCGCCCGGCCCAGCGATCTTCGAGGATGGCGCGCAAGCGGC
The DNA here is from genome assembly GCA_041487975.1 of Binatia bacterium. Taxonomy (GTDB): domain Bacteria; phylum Desulfobacterota; class Binatia; order Bin18; family Bin18; genus JACQEL01. The sequence goes on from JBGPOI010000203.1 coordinate 1,920, forward strand.
GCGAAGCCGGGGCAGTCAAATCCGGATCTTTCGCCAGCCAGGCTTCGGCTTCTTCACGCGCGCTCTCCAGAATGCGGCTATCGCCGGTCCTGTGGGTGGTACCCAGTTTGACCACTGCCCAGCAAGCTCCGGCGGGCGATCCGGTCCATTGCAAATCCATGCGAGGGACTGATAGCTACAGTAGCAGGGACAGCCAGTGCAGCGCCATGGTGACGAATACGCGCAAAGCCAAGAGCATGACCGAAGAGGGCGCCACCGCCTCTGCCGACACGGGCAATACAGCCGCAGCCAAGCCAGCACGAGCAGAAGGCAGGTGTTGTAAAGTGATGGCCCGGGTAGCGTGCGGAGGACAGTGGTTAACCGCTGGGCCTTCTCCTCTCCTACTTCGCGTCCTGCTGCTGCAGCAGGGAGGGCGATGATGGAAAGATACCTCTCTTGGCTTCTCGCAGCGCAGCGCAGGGTCTATCTCTTTCTTCTGAGGCGCCTCACCCCTACACAACGGATTGGGGCTTTCAAAGTGAAAGCCCTGGGTATCAAAGGACGAGGACTCTTTGCCACGGTCGCGTATGAACCGGGGGCATTGATTCTCCCTATCACCGGCCAGCGCGTGGCGGGGCGCACGGAGTATACCATCCAGATGGATGCCACCGCGCATATCGAACCGGAGGCCCCGCTGCGTTTTGCGAATCATTCCTGCACTCCCAACATGGGGATCAAAACCGATAGCGACGGTAGACCAGGGCTCTATGCACTGCGCCGCATTCAACGGGGAGAGGAGCTGACCTGGGACTACGCCATGTCTGAACTTGATTTTGACTTCGATGGCATCCCTCAATCCTTTCGCTGTGCCTGTGGCACGCGCGACTGTAGAGGCCTTATAGAGCGTGGCTGGCAAGGGCTCCCACCCGAGACGAGGCTTCGCTACAGAGAATGGGTGATGCCGTACTTGAGGACGCTTGACGAGCAAGAGGAAAGAGAAAAAAGAAAAGGGGAAGTCGCCAAACTACGGACATTAACTAAACCTCAGTCCTGAGGTGAAAAAATGCGATCTTTATTTTTCAACTACTTACAGGCACGGACTAAAGATTTGGTCTTCCTCAGTCTTGTGTTTTGTCCAACCCAAGACTGAGGTTAACTAAACCGAGTTCTGAATAGTCAGAGTCTATGGAATCAGATCCCTTCCATCTTACGGAGTGCGAACTCACATGCTGGATGCAAACTCATGCGCCACTTCTGATTTCATCTACTGGCATACACATTATACCTCGTATACTCATCGTATCCTTTTTCCTCTTTAATCAATTTGAGCCATGCCGCTTCATCCATCAACTCACGATAGAGAGGATGCGCATAAATGATAAATATTTCTCTCCGAAATCTCTGCAATGCCCTCTCTATATTAGTCAGAACCTGGCTCATGACATTTCTACCAAAAGGATTGAAAAAGTAGAAAACTGCTTTCTCCTCCGGAATCGGAAACACCGAGGCTTCGGCGCATATGGATTCTGTGTTGGAGCACTTCTGCCATTCACTCTTATAGATCCTGATGTTTTTGCACGCGATTTCGTGTAGCTGAGGAATGATTTCCACACCAAGGATCTTCTTGAAAGGAAAATGGGAAGCGAGCAGTAAAGCACGCCCCTTTCCCGAACCGAAGTCGACAAACACACATTCTTCATATCTTATTGGCAGATCTCTCAAAGCTCGCTGAAATGTACTCACTCTGATGGGATCATAGCCATAGTTGTGCTCAGGTTGACCAGCGTGGAAATCTGTCTCTTCTGCTGCATAATATCGAGTATCGGTCTGGTACGTACCGTCAAAATTCACCTCCTCCTTCTTCCAGAGGGAATCTCGATAGGAGCTTTGCAAGCGGCTAGACAGCAATTTCAGTGTGCCAAGCACCCCTACTTCGCGAATTTTCCTACTGACTTTTTGTATCAATGTGAGGTTCCCATTAATCAACTTCTCGCATGGGGAGATGATGCGACTCGCTCTGCCTGACTGTCGAACAGTGCAGGCGACGCAGTGGGGGTGGACGATTTGACAGAAGGGGACACTATCAGACTCACCAAGCTAGATCTTTCCCGTCTCTGCTCTCCCCTACCCCGCTTTTTCTCTCCGCTATCGCTTTCTGCACGAAAAGCGACAGTTTCCTTTGGTGGTACCTGCCCTTGCTAGAATTTTGCCAGAACCGCCGAGCGAGAGGAGGGATTATTGTGAGTTCGAGTCTCAGCCCCGGCATCAAAGAGGTGCTGCGCTTTTCCCTGGGATTCTCTGTCGTGCGCTCCTTCACACTGTCTTTTGCTTTGGCGGTTCTTAATGCACAATCCGCATTCCACAATCCGCAATCGGCCTTACCCCACCCGCGCCAGTTCCAGCCGCCCGGCCCAGCGATCTTCGAGGATGGCGCGCAGGCGGCGCGAAGCCGGGGCAGCCAAATCCGGATCTTTCGCCAGCCAGGCTTGGGCTTCTTCACGCGCGATCTCCAGAATGCGGCTGTCGCGCACGATGTTAGCCACGCGGAAGTCCGGCAACCCCGACTGCCGAGTGCCGAGAAACTCGCCCGGCCCGCGAAAGGTCAGATCCGCCTCGGCGATCTTGAAGCCGTCGTTGGTCTCGGTCATCACCCGTAACCGCCGGTGAGATTCATCCGCCGGTGTGTACTGAGCGAGCAGCAAACACAAGGACTCAGCCTGACCGCGACCGACGCGGCCGCGTAATTGGTGGAGCTGCGCCAGCCCGAACCGCTCGGCATGCTCGATGAGGATCACCGTCGCATTGGGGACGTCGATGCCGACCTCGATCACCGTCGTGGACACTAACAAGTGATGCTCGCCATTCTTGAAGCGGCGCATCACTTCGTCCTTTTCTTCACCCTTCATGCGGCCGTGCACCAGACCGATCGAGTAACCGGCAAAGAACGTGCGCGCTAATTCTTCGGCCATGCTGGTCGCCGCTTTCAGGTCGGACTTCTCCGACTCCTCTACTAGAGGATACACTACATATGCCTGGTGCCCGCGGTCGAGTTCTTCCTTGACCAGACGGTAGACCTTCTGCCGTTCCCCTTCGTGAAAGACCCGCGTGACGATCGGCTTGCGGCCCGGCGGCAGCTCATCAATGGCCGAGACGTCGAGGTCGCCATAGATCGTCAACGCCAGGGTGCGGGGGATTGGTGTGGCAGTCATCAGCAACATGTCCGGATTCGTTCCCATCTTCTTCAACGCCGCCCGCTGCATCACACCAAAGCGATGCTGCTCGTCCACAATCGCCAGCCCCAAACGGTGGAAGCGCACCCCTTCTTGAATCAATGCGTGGGTGCCGACTACGACCTCCACCTTTCCTCGCTCAATCAGGTTGTAAATCTCTTGCTTGCGTCGCGCCTTCACTTCACCCGTGAGGAGAGCGATCGACACTTCCAGCTTCTCAGTCAAAGGACTCAGCGTGCGGAAGTGTTGCTCGGCCAGCAATTCGGTCGGCGCCATGAATGCCACCTGATACCCGCTGTCGAGCGCGGCCAGGGCGGCACAGAAGGCGACGATCGTCTTGCCCGATCCCACGTCCCCTTGCACAAGGCGGTTCATCGGGTGCGGGGCGGCCATATCGTGAAAGATCGTGTCCAGTACGCGTTCCTGGGCATGCGTCAGGCGAAACGGCAGTACTTCGTGTAAGCGCCGGACCAACGGCCCTGGCACGATCGAGAGCCCGTCTTCTTTCACCATGTTCCGCCGTCGCAGCGCCATACCGAGTTGCAGATAGAAGAGTTCGTCAAACACCACCGCCCGGTGCTCCGGCGAGGCGGCATTGTTCAGTGCTGCCAGGTCAGCGTCCAGCGGCGGCAGGTGGAGATGGCGGAGAGCAGCGCTGAGATCCATCAACCCGAGACGCGCGTTGATCTCGGGTGGCACGCCGTTAGGAACAAGATCGACGTATTCGGCGACCGCGCCATGAACCAGGCGGCGCATGGCGGCCACGGTCATTTCTGTGGTCTTATTGTAGATGGGCAGGATGCGGGCCCTGTCGTCTTCTTCCTCTAGCAGTTCCATGTCGGGATGGATCATCCACTTGCCACCCTTCAAGCCCATCTCGACCTTGCCATAGAGCAGGACTCGTTGACCGAGTTGATAACGCTGCTCGAAATAGCGATGCTGGTTATACCAGCGCAGGAAAAGAAAGCCGGTTTCGTCGCGCACCACGCCTTCGAGCACCCAGCGACGGTTGCGAGTCACAAAGCGACGGCCCATGCGCGCCAGTTGCCCGACCGTGGCCCCTTCCTCTCCGAGTATCAAGTCGCGAATCTTTCTGATCTCGCGTCGGTCCTGATAACGGAACGGAATGTGATAGAGCAGGTCTTCGACGGTGGCAATGCCCATTCGGGCAAGCTGTTCGGCACGGCGCGGCCCCACCCCTTTGACGAACTGCACCGGTTTTTTCAGCGGCGGAAGGAAAGGACGGGGCGCTGACGGGGAAGGAGACGAGGGAGGCGATGGCGCTGAGAAACGGTCGTTCATTGGGGCTGTTGGGGCTGTCGGGCTATCGCTTTTTGACTCTAGAGACTCTATAGACCTCGGTGATACTCCTGCAACGGGCGCACGTTCAGCAGCCCCTGCCGCAGACGGGCGATCCCTTCAGCCGCGGCGCCGGCGGCGGCAATAGTCGTAAAGTAAGGGACCCGGCATTCCAAGGCGCTCCGGCGAATGGAAAAGGAATCGGCAACCGCTTGGGCACCGTCGGTGGTGTTGATCACCAGGGCAACGGTGCCGGCGCGTATCGCATCAACGATATGCGGCGACCCTTCTATCACTTTGTTCACTGTCTCGACCGCGATGCCGGCGTTGCGCAGGTATGCCGCCGTGCCACGGGTGGCGATCAGGGTAAACTCATTCTCGATCAGCCGCCGCGCGATCGGCAGCCCCGCCGCTTTGTCATGGTCACGCACGCTGAGAAAGGCCCGTCCGCAGCCGGGCAGCAGGGTACCGGCGGCGATTTGTGACTTGGCAAACGCCATGGCGAAAGAGGTGTCGATGCCCATTACCTCGCCGGTTGATTTCATCTCCGGTCCCAAGATCGTGTCTACCCCGGGAAACTTGATGAAAGGAAACACCGCTTCCTTGACACTGATGTGCGACGGCACGACTTCGCGGGTGAATCCCAACTGGCGCAAGGTCTTCCCCGCCATCACGCGAGCGGCGATTTTGGCCAGCGGCACACCGATCGCCTTGCTGACGAACGGCACCGTGCGTGAGGCGCGCGGGTTGACCTCCAGGACGTAGACCGTCTCTCCTTTGACGGCGAACTGCACGTTCATCAAGCCGACAACCTGGAGTTCTTTCGCTAGCAGGACTGTTTGCCGGCGGATCGTATCTTGCACGCGTGGAGACAGACTGCGCGGCGGCAGAGAACACGCACTATCACCGGAATGCACGCCGGCCAGTTCGATATGTTCCATAATCCCGCCGATGACCACCTCGCGCCCATCACTCACCGCGTCCACATCGACCTCGGTGGCATCGTCGAGGAATTTATCGACTAACACAGGGTGTTCCGGTGAGGCGGATACCGCCTCACGCATGTAGCGCCGTAAGCTCGTCTCGTCGTAAACGATCTGCATGGCACGACCACCGAGCACATAGGAGGGCCGCACTAGAACCGGATACCCAATCGTGTCGGCGATGCGCAGCGCTTCTTCCGGAGAGCGAGACGTTCCGCTGGGCGGCTGAAGGAGTTGCAAACGGTCCAGCACCTCTTTAAACCGCTCACGGTCCTCCGCCCGATCGATGGAGTCCGGCGAAGTCCCCAGAATAGGCACTCCTGCCTGCTCCAGCGGAACAGCCAGTTTGAGGGGAGTCTGGCCGCCGAACTGAACAATAACGCCGAAAGGCCGTTCCTCGCGCACGATACTGAGTACGTCTTCCAGGGTGAGCGGCTCGAAGTAGAGCTTGTCCGAGGTGTCGTAATCCGTACTGACGGTCTCAGGGTTGCAGTTGACCATAATGGTCTCGAACCCATCCTCTTTGAGGGCAAAGGACGCGTGCACACAGCAGTAGTCGAACTCGATGCCCTGGCCGATGCGGTTG